>JBDSBD010000023.1:0-11453 GCA_039921765.1 Burkholderiaceae bacterium | reverse complement strand
CGAGTTCGGCCGTCAGCAGCGCGTCCTGGTTGAACACCGGGCCCGCCAGCACTTTGCCGAGCGGGTCGATGATCAGGCTGCCGCCGCGCATCAGCACGGTGTCGGGCGCCTCGGGCAGCCGGTTGTGCATCACGCTGGTCGGCGGAAACTGGTTGCGGCGCAGATGCTGGCAGGCAGACAGCACGAAGCAGCGCCCTTCCAGCGCGATGTGCTGCATCGTCGAGGCCCAGCTGTCGCGGTCGTCGGCGGTCGGGGCGCAATACAGCGCGACGCGCTGCTGGTACATCGCCATGCGCAGCGCCGGCATGTAGTTTTCCCAGCAGATCACCGCGCCGAGCTTGCCGTAGGGCGTGTCCACGGCCTGCAAGGTCGAGCCGTCGCCGAAGCCCCAGACCAGGCGCTCGAGCGCGGTCGGCATCAGCTTGCGGTGCTTGCCCAGGATCTCGCCGGCCGGGCCGAGGTAGACCGCGGTGCAGTAGAGCGTGCCGCCGTCGCGCTCGATGATGCCCACGCACACATACAGCTTGTGCTGCGCCGCGGCCTTGGCGAGGCGCGCGATCTCGGGGCCGTCGACCGCCACCGCGGCGTCGAAATAGTGCTTGTACTCGGCGCGCCCCTGCGCTGTGCGCCCGCCGATGTAGATGTGGAAGTCGGCGCCCTTCGGGTAGCCACCGATGAAGGCCTCCGGAAACACGAGGAGCTGGGCGCCGCGCGCCGCGGCCTCGGCCATCAGCGCGAGCGCGCGCTCGATCGTGGCGGGTGTGTCGAGCAGCACCGACGCGGTTTGCGCGACGGCAGCGGTCAGTTTCATGGTCAGGCTCCCCAGTGCGGAATGTGGTGCGCGCCCAGGCTCACGCAGACGTTCTTCGGCTCGCAGAAGACTTCGTAGCTCCAGGTGCCGCCCTCGCGCCCGGTGCCGCTCGCCTTGGTGCCGCCGAAGGGCTGGCGCAGGTCGCGCACGTTCTGGCTGTTGACGAAGCACATGCCGGCTTCGACGCTTGCGGCCACGCGGTGGGCGCGGCCGAGGTTCTCGGTCCAGACGTAGCTCGACAGGCCGTAGGCAATGTCGTTGGCTTGGGCGATCGCATCGGCCTCGTCGTCGAACGGGATCAGGCAGGCCACCGGGCCGAAGATCTCTTCCTGCGCAATGCGCATGCGGTTGTCGACATCGGCGAACACGGTGGGCCTCACGAAATTGCCTTTGGCCAGATGCGCCGGCAGCTCCGGCGGCTCGGCACCGCCGCACAGCAGGGTGGCGCCTTCCTTGGGGCCGAGCTCGATGTAGCCGCGCACCTTGGCCAGATGCGCGGGGCTGATCATCGGGCCGACGAGGGTGGCCTCATCGAGCGGGTCACCGACCGCGATGCGTTGCGCGCGCTCGGCGAAGCGGGCGGCGAAGTCGGCATAGATCGACTTCTGCACCAGGATGCGCGAGCCGGCGGTGCAACGCTCGCCGTTGTTCGAGAAGATCATGAACACGGCGGCATCGAGCGCGCGCTCGAGGTCGGCATCGTCGAAGACCACGAACGGGCTCTTGCCCCCGAGCTCCATCGAGAATTTCTTCAGCCCGGCGGCGCGCACGATGCGGTTGCCGGTCGCAGTCGACCCGGTGAACGAGATCGCGCGCACGTCGGGGTGTGCCACCAGCGGCTCGCCCACCTCCACGCCGTAGCCGTGCACGATGTTGAGCACGCCGGCCGGGATGCCGGCTTCGAGCGCCAGCTCGCCCAGCCGCGCCGCGCTCAACGGCGAGAGCTCGCTCATCTTCAGCACCGCGGTGTTGCCGAACGCCAGACAGGGTGCGACCTTCCAGGTGCTGGTCATGAACGGCACGTTCCACGGGCTGATCAGCGCGCACACGCCGACCGGATGAAAGAGCGTGTAGTTCAGGTGCGTCGGCGTCGGATAGGTGTGGCCGTCGACACGCGTGCACATCTCGGCGAAGTAGTGGAAGTTGTCGGCGGCGCGCGGAACCAGCTGTTTGCCGGTCTGCGCGATCACCTGGCCGGTGTCCTGCGTCTCGGTGCGGGCGATCTCGGGCACGTGCCGGGTGATCAACTCGCCAAGCCGGCGCATCAGCCTGGCGCGCTCGGGCGCGGGCAGACCGGCCCATTTCGGAAAGGCCGCCTTCGCGGCCGCGACCGCGGCGTTGACCTCGGCCTGGCCGCCCGAGGCGACCTCGGCGAGCACCTCCTGGGTGGACGGGTTGATGGTCTCGAAGCGGTTCGCGCTGGTCACGGGCTTGCCGTCGATCAGATGCTGGATGTGCATGTCGTGTCCTCGTACTCCGGTGCGTGGTGCGGCGGCTTGTCTAGCGCCCGAACGCGTCATCGCCGACGATGGTGTTGACGAGCCGCCCGATGTGTTCGATCTCGCACACCACTTCGTCGCCCGGCTGCACGTCGACCACGCCCTCGGGCGTGCCGGTCAGGATCACATCGCCGGGGCCCAGCGTCATGAAGCCGCTCAGGTATTCGATCAGCTCGGCAATGCCGGTGATCAGGTCGCGGGTATTGCCGTGCTGCGTCAGCTTGCCGTTGACCGTGGTGCGCAAGTCGAGCGCGCCGGCGTCGGGCACGTCGGCCGCATCGACCAGCCAGGGCCCGAGCGCGGTGCAGCCGTCGCGGTTCTTGACGCGCAGATTCGGGCGGTAGTAGTTTTCCAGGTAGTCGCGGATCGCGTAGTCGTTCGCGACCGTGTAGCCGGCCACGTAGTCGAGTGCGTCGGCGCGCTTCACGCGCCGCGCGCTGCGCCCGACCACGACCGCGAGCTCGCATTCGTAGTGCATGAAGCCCACGTCGCTCGGCCGACGCGTCTGGCCGCGGTGGCCGACGAGCGCGTTCGGCCCCTTCAGGAACGCGAGCGGCTCGGTCTGCGTGGCGCCGAACGACAGCTCCTTGGCGTGGTCGGCGTAGTTCAGGCCGAGCGCAATGATGCTGCCCAGGTTCGCGACCGGCGGCAGCCAGACCACGGCGTCCTCGGCCAGCACATGGCCGTCACTGAGCTGGACGCCGGCGGCATGCGGCACGGCCTCGTGGATGGCACCGGCAAATGCGACGCGGGCGCGATGCCCACGTGATCTACGGTACCGCCTACGACGAGAGCCTGGGCGACCAGCTGCGTGTGACCGTGATCGCGACCGGCCTGTCGCCGCAGCGCCGCCAGCAGGCGCCGATCAGCGTGGTGCACAGCGTGCCGATGCAGCGCACCGGCACGCACGACCTGCCGATCCTGCAGAACGCGCTGAACCCGTCGCCCCAGGGCGCGCCACAAGGTGTGGCGCCGGCGCACGACTACAGCGCGCTGACGACGCCCAGCGTGTGGCGCAACGGCCGCACCGCCGCGGCGAAGGTCGATGCACTGGCGAGCAACGGCATGGACGAGATCGAGATTCCGGCCTTCCTGCGCAAGCAGGCCGATTGATAGCGCCCGAAGCCACTGCGCAGGCCCCTCTGCGCCCACAGGTGCGCGCCGTACTCCGTCGGGTACGGCTGCGCTCCTGCGGGCGCACCTTGGCCCGCTCGCCACGCTGGCGGCGGCATCCATAGGGGGCAAGGCGACCCGCCTAGAATCCGACGATGCTCGCCCAGCGCACCCTCAAATCGATGACCCGCGCGGTCGGCGTCGGGCTGCACGGCGGGCAACGCACCGAGCTGACCTTCCGACCGGCGCCGCCCGACAGCGGCATCGTGTTCCGGCGCGTTGATCTGGCGGTGCCGGTCGATATCCCGGTCGAGGTTCGCGCAATCACCGACACCCGGCTCAATACCACGCTGTCGGCCGGCGGCGATCCGGGCGCGCCCAAGGTGCAAACGATCGAGCACCTGCTGTCGGCCTGCGCCGGCCTCGGCCTGGACAACCTGATGGTCGAGATCAGCGCCGAAGAGGTGCCGATCCTCGACGGCTCGGCGGCGTCCTTCGTGTTCCTGCTGCAAAGCGCCTGAATCGAGTTGCAGGACGTGCCCAAACGCTTCATGCGGATCGTCAGGCCGGTCGAGGTGCGCCAGGGGGAAGGGGCTTCCCTGATGTGGGCGCGGCTCGAGCCGTTCGAGGGCTACAAGCTCACGTTCGAGATCGCGTTCGACCACCCGGCAGTGAACCAGACCGGACAGCGGGTCGTGTTCGACATGGGCTCGCGGCGCTACAAGCAGGAGATCGCGCGCGCCCGCACCTTCGGCTTCACCAAGGATGTGGAGATGATGCGCACGCGCGGGCGCAGCCTGGGCGGCAGCATGGACAACGCGATCGTGGTCGACGACTACAAGGTGCTCAACGACGGGGGCCTGCGCTACGACGACGAGTTCGTCAAGCACAAGATCCTGGACGCGATCGGCGACATGCAGGTCCTCGGCCATCCGCTGATCGGCGCCTACAGCGCCTTCAAGTCAGGGCACGCGCTGAACAACCGGCTGCTGCGCGCGCTGCTCGACGATCCGCTCGCGTACGAGATCGTCACCTTCGATGATGCGCGCCAGGCGCCGGCCGGTCTGGCCGAACTGGCCCCGGCGTGGTGAGGCGTGCCGCCGGGCGGGGTGCGAGGCGGAGGATCCCATGGTGATCTTTCGCTGGGTTCCGCTGCTGATGCTGGTGGTGGGGCTGTTCTATCTTGCCATGTACGTGGGCACCGGCCAGCCGCGTTATCGTCACCTGGGCATCCGCATCATTCAATGGACGGTGGTTGCCGGGCTCGGCTTCTTTGCGGTGCTGATCGTCGAGCGGCTGAGCGCGAATCTGTGAAGGCAATTCGACTATGACGGTCTTTCGTTGGATCATGGGCGTGATCACGCTGCTGATGGGCGGTGGCGCGGTGCTGAGCTTCGGGCTGTTCATGGCCTTCGACATCGACGTCTGGCTGCAGCGTGCCCGCTCGTTCCGGCGCTGGACCACGATGGCCGCGTTGCTGTGGTTCAACGTCGAGGTCTGGGGCCGCGTCGTCTGGACGCTGGTGCACTGGTAGAACGCGAAGCGAAGGGCGAGGGGCCCGCAAGGGCCACGAGGGGCCCCTTCGTGGCCCTTGGGGGATCGACCAGCGCAGCGTTCGGCGAGCGTGGCGGGCTCGATGCCCGCTGCGCGAGAACGCGCACGAAGCGCAAGAACACGCCGGCCGACCGTCGGGTGCGCTACAACCCGAGAAATCCGGTCAGCGCCGGCAGATGCTGCTCGAAGTCGCTCAGCGAATGGTCGCTGCCTTCGAGGAGTCTGATGCGGCAACCTCGATAGCGGGCCGCCATGTCGCGCCAGTCGAGCACTTCATCGCCCTTGGCGATGATCGCGAAGTAACGTTGCGGATCGGTGAGCACCGCCACGCTCAGTGCGCGCAATTCGTCGATGAACTCGGGCCGGAACTCGAAGTGCTCATCGCTGTGCCAGGCGGTGGTCTCGCCGATGTACTTTTCCAGGTCGCGCGCCGGGTCCACGGCCGGGTTCAGCAGCACGGCCGGGCAGCCAAGCCGCTCGGCGACCGCGGTGGCATAGAAGCCGCCCAGCGAGCTGCCGATCACCGCCGTGTGCGCCGCCGGCCAGCCGGCAAGCTCGTCGAACACGCCCTCCATCGCTGCGCGTGGCGAGGGCGGCAGTTGCGGGCAACGCCACACCACGTCCGGGCAGTGCTCGCGCACCCATCGTGCCATCCGCCGCGCCTTCGTCGATTGCGGCGACGAGCGAAAGCCGTGCAGGTACAGCAAGTGGGTGATGCGCGGGGGGTGCGCCGCCCGCGCAGCGGTTGACGTGTCGGCCATCGGGCGCCGATCAGCGGCCGCGCCGCGCAAGTGCCGCGAGCAGTCTGGCGTGCACGCCGCCGAAAGCGCCGTTGCTCATGCACAGGATGTGGTCGCCGGTGCGCGCTTCGGCGACCACGCGTTCGACCAGCGCGTCGATGCTCGCACACACCACCGCTTGCTTGCCCATCGGCGCGAGCGCCTGCGCGGCGTCCCAACCCAGGTCGCCGCTGTGGCAGAACGCAAGGTCGGCCTCTTCCAGCGACCACGGCAGCTGGGCCTTCATCGCGCCCAGTTTCATCGTGTTCGAGCGCGGCTCGAACACCGCCAGGATCCGCTCGCGCGTCGCCCCCGGCGTTTGCGCCTGCTGATCGATGCGGCGACGCAGGCCGTTGATCGTGGTGCGTATCGCGCTCTGGTGGTGCGCGAAGTCGTCATAGACCTTCACGCCTGCGGCCGTGCCGCGCAGTTCGAGCCGGCGGCGCACGTTCTCGAAGCTCGCGAGCGCCGCCGCCGCCGCCTCAGGGGTCACGCCCAGATGTTCGGCCGCGCCGATCGCCGCGAGCGCGTTGAGCTGGTTGTGTTCGCCGAGCAGCGCCCACTCGACGCGCGCCACCTTCAGGCTGCCGCGCAGCACGTCGAAGGCGTGCGGCTCGCCGCGAGCACGCAGCGTGCCCGGTTCCTCCTTGCGCGCGCCGAAGCGCTGGACCTCGCTCCAGCAGCCCATCGCCAGCACGCGCTGCAGGCTTTCATCGCGCGCGTTGACGACGAGCCGGCCCGAACCGTGCGGCCCTTTCCCCGGCACGGTGCGCACCAGGTTGTGGAACTGGCGCTCGATCGCTGCCAGGTCGTCGAAGATGTCGGCGTGGTCGTATTCGAGGTTGTTCAGGATCGCGGTACGCGGCCGGTAGTGCACGAACTTGCTGCGCTTGTCGAAGAAGGCGGTGTCGTATTCATCGGCCTCGATGACGAACGGGGTTGGCGGCACCGCCGCGCCGAGCCGGGTCTCCGGGTTCGCGGCGCCCCGTCGTGCCCCTGGGCTCGCAGAGCCCAGTCGTGCCCCTGGGCTCGCGGAGCCCAGTCGTGCCGACACGCCGAAGTTCAGCGGCACGCCGCCGACCAGGAACCCCGGATTCAGGCCGGCGCGCTCCAGCATCCAGGTGAGCATCGAGGTCGTGGTCGTCTTGCCGTGCGTGCCGGCCACCGCCAGCACATGGCGGCCGGCCAACACGTGCTCGGCCAGCCACTGCGGGCCGCTCGTGTAGGGCCGACCCGCGTCGAGGATCGCCTCCATCAGAGGGTTGCCGCGCGCGACCACGTTGCCGACCACGAACAGATCGGGCTCGAGCGCGAGCTGCGTGTCATCGAAACCCTCGATCAGCTCGATACCGAGCGCACGCAACTGGTCGCTCATCGGCGGGTAGACATTGGCGTCGCAGCCGGTGACGGTGTGGCCACCCTCGCGCGCGAGCGCGGCCAGGCCTCCCATGAACGTGCCACAAATGCCGAGGATGTGAATGTGCATCGGGAGATTCTAGGCAAGCGGTGCGGCGCAGGCCGTGCGCCGTGTCGCTGCGAGCTGACGCCGTCGCAGGGGTCCGCCGGGGCGAGACCGGCGCAAGGTCGCGCCGGCGCCTCGCTCAGCCGCGCAGGCTGAGCGAAGCCGCGGCCAGGGTCGCTTCGATGTCGGCCACCGAGTGCGCGGCGCTGACGAACCCGGCCTCGTACATCGCCGGCGCGAAGTACACGCCGCGGTCCAGCATCGCGTGGAAGAAGCGATTGAATCGCGGCTTGTCGCTGGCCATCACGGCGCCGTAGTTGCGCGGCAGTTCGGGCGTGAAGAAGAAGCCGAACATGCCGCCTTCGCTGTCACCCGCCATGGCCACGCCCGCCTGTCGGGCCACCGCGAGCAGGCCCTCAACCAGCTGGTGCGTTCGGGCACTCAATGCTTCGAAGAAGCCGGGCCTGGCGATTTCGCGCAAGGTGGCCAGGCCGCACGCGGTGGCGACCGGGTTGCCCGACAGGGTGCCGGCCTGGTACACGGGCCCGAGCGGCGAAAGGTGGCGCATGACCTCACGCCTCGCACCGAAGGACGCCAGCGGCATGCCACCACCGATGACCTTGCCGAACACGCTGATGTCGGGCGCGAAGCCGGGGATCGCCTTGGCATAGAGGCTCTGCGCGCCGCCGAGCGCAACCCGAAATCCGGTCATCACCTCGTCGAAGATCAGCAATGCGCCATGCTGCGTGCACAGCTCGCGGATGCGCTGGATGAACGGCGCCGAGGCGCGCACGAAGTTCATGTTGCCGGCGATCGGCTCCAGGATGACGCAGGCGATCTCGGCGCCGCGCCGCGCGAACACCTCTTCGATCTGCGCCACGTTGTTGTACTCGAGCACGAGCGTGTGCTGCACCACCTCGGCCGGCACGCCGGCGCTGGTGGGATGGCCGAAGGTCGCCAGGCCCGAGCCGGCCTTGACCAGCAGCGCGTCGGCGTGGCCGTGGTAGCAGCCCTCGAACTTGACGATGGCGCTGCGGCCGGTTGCGCCGCGCGCCAGGCGCAGCGCGCTCATGGCCGCCTCGGTGCCCGAGCTCACCAGCCGCACCTGGTCCATGCTCGGCACCAGCGCGAGGATCGCTTCGGCGAGTTCGATCTCGCGTTCGGTCGGCGCTCCGAACGACAGGCCCTCGTCGACGGCGCGGTGCACCGCTTCGAGCACGGCCGGGTGGCCGTGACCGAGGATCATCGGCCCCCAGGAGCCGATGTAGTCGATGTAGCGCTGGCCCTGGGCATCGAAAATGTAGGGCCCTTGGGCGCGCGCGATGAAGCGCGGCGTGCCGCCGACGGCGTGGAACGCGCGCACCGGCGAATTCACGCCACCCGGTATGACTTGCTGGGCACGCTCGAAGAGCTGGGCGTTGGTTGCCGTCCCATGCCCGACGCGTGGTGTCGTCGTCTCGCTCCCGACGGCAGGCGCGTGGGTCGGGTCCTTGCGCTCCTCCAGCGACGCCGGGTCGCCCGGCCTGGCCGACTCAGTGGACATGGCGCGGGCTCTTGGGTGTGGGCGGGCCTTCGGTGCCGGCCGCCGCGTCGGCGCCCGGCTCGCCTTCCTCGCCTTCGGGCAGGGCCCAGAAGAAACGGTCCGGGATCACGTTGCCCATGCCGGGGCGAAAACCCGCGTCGAGCGCCTGGTCGAGGAAGGTCAGTGCTTCGCCGACCGCCGCCTGGAGTTCGGCCCCCGACGCCAGCAACGCGGCCAGCGCCGCCGCCAGCGTGTCGCCGGCGCCGACGAACGCGGTGTCGAAGCGTTCGAACTTCTCGCCGGTGATGGCGCCTTGCGGTGACGCGAGCACGTTGTCGATGAACTGATCGGGCGTTTTCGTACTCGGCAGGTGCACGCCGGTGACGAGCACGTAGCGGGTGCCGTGCTCACCTGCGGCCACCGCCAGTTCGCGCGGCGATGCCGGGCGTTCGCCATCCCATTCGGGCAGCAGGAAGTCGGTCAGGGTCTGGAGGCTGCCGACCAGCACCTCGGTCTGCGGCAGGATCAGCTCGCGAAACGCATCGAGATAAGTCTGTTGCTCGTCCTCCTCGACCCATGCGAGGTTCGGCATGTAGGCCACCAAGGGCACGTCGGGATAGTCGGAGAGGATCTCGGCGACCGTGCTGACGCCTTCGGCGCTGCCGAGAAAGCCGACCTTCCAGGCCGCGATGGTCACGTCCTCGAGAACACTGCGGGCCTGCTCGGCGATCACGTCGGCATCGAGCGGGTGCTGATCGAACACCTCGGCGGTGTCGCGCATCACGATGCCGGTGACGACCGGGAGTGCGTGCGCGCCCATGGCCGAAATCGTTGCCACATCACCTGCCAGACCGCCTGCGCCGCTCGGGTCGCTGGCGTTGAAGGTCATCACGCAGGCGGGTGCGCTGGGCTCCTGTGGCGTGTCGGGCTCGAGGGGGGTGGGGGATTCAGCGGTCATGGGGCGGAGGTTCGAGGGGCGAGCCTGCCAAACGGGTGCGAAGCCCCCGTCGGCAAACCTCTAGATAAACGTGAACAATGTTGTGTATGTGCCTACAGCGCCTTGATTTTTTAACATCTCGCATGGCTACAATCTCGGTGCATTGTAGTGAAGCAGAGAGCACCTTGCGTGAGTAACCCGAGCGAGACCAAGACTTGGATGTGCCTCATCTGCGGATGGATTTACGACGAGGCCGTCGGTGATGCTGAGCACGGGATCGCTCCGGGAACGGCCTGGGAGGACATACCGATGAACTGGACCTGTCCGGAGTGCGGCGCGCGCAAGGAAGACTTCGAGATGGTTCAGTTCTGATCCGGCGTGCCGACAACATCCCAGGTGCGGCCCAGAGCGTGCCGATCCCGTGTTGTTGAGGAGAATGCTTGTTGAGCGATCTGGCCCCAGCCGACCCCGCCGCCGTCAAGGTGCTTGTCATCGATGACAGCAACACGATCCGGCGCAGCGCAGAGATCTTCCTGAAGCAGGGCGGCTACGAAGTGCTGCTGGCCGAAGACGGCTTCGATGCGTTGTCCAAGGTCAACGATCACGACCCCGACCTGATCTTCTGCGACATCCTGATGCCGCGCCTGGATGGCTACCAGACCTGCGCGATCATCAAGCGCAACGCCAAATTCGCCGCGGTGCCGGTGATCATGCTCTCGAGCAAGGACGGTCTGTTCGACAAGGCGCGTGGTCGCATGGTCGGCTCGCAGGACTATCTGACCAAGCCGTTTACCAAGGACCAGTTGCTGCAGGCGGTGCAACAGCACCGGCGTGGCGGCTGAGGCGTATGGCGCGGGGCGCGTGCCCCGCAGGTGCCGCCAACGTGGCGGCTGATCGAGGACACGAGCACATGGCGATCCAGAAGGTTTTGTTGGTGGACGATTCGAAGACCGAACTGCACCACCTTTCCGAGTTGCTGGGCAAGCGCGGCTTTCAGGTACGCACCGCCGAGAACGGCGACGAAGCGATGAAGCGCCTCGGCGAAGACACGCCCGATCTGATCCTGATGGATGTGGTGATGCCGGGCCAGAACGGCTTCCAGCTCACGCGCTTGATCACGCGCGATCCACGCTTTGCGAATGTGCCGGTGATCATGTGTACGAGCAAGAACCAGGAGACCGACAAGGTCTGGGGCATGCGCCAGGGCGCACGCGACTACATCGTCAAGCCGGTCGACGCCGACGAACTCGTCGCCAAGATTCGCGCCTTCGACTGAGGCGGGACCCTTCCAGATGGCCAACAAGCAAGCGCTGCGGGATCTCCAGAGCCGCCTGGCCGAGCGGCTGCAGGCCGCGCGCACGCAGGACCGTGGTCGCTCATGGCTGGCGGTCGAGTGCAGCGCACGCGGCTTCCTGCTGCCGCTCGATGAGGCGGGTGAGATCTTTGCGCTCACGCCGATCGCCGCCGTGCCGCACAGCCATCGCTGGTTTCTCGGCGTTGCCAACCTGCGTGGCCACCTGAACGGCGTGGTCGATCTGGCCGCGTTTCTCGGCGTGAAAACGGTGGGAGCAGGCCGCGAGCAGTCGCGCCTGGTGGGCTTCAACCAGGCGCTGGAGATCAACTGCACGCTGCTGGTCGACCACCTTTCGGGTCTGCGCAGCGATGAAGACCTGGTGCCCGAGCCGGATGACGCGTCGGCGCGGCCCGCCTTCGTTGGCGGACGCTATCGCGACCGGGGCGGGCGCGTCTGGCAGGAGCTGAACCTCGCCGAACTCG
>JBDSBD010000022.1:0-3799 GCA_039921765.1 Burkholderiaceae bacterium | reverse complement strand
CGGCGACCTGCAGCGCGCCGCGACCATCATGCGCGAGTACTACGCACTGCCCGGCATCGCCGCGATGATGCAGCGCTCGTGAGCGCAGCAAGACATCATGCTCGGCTACAGCGACAGCAACAAGGACGGCGGCACCTTCACGAGCAATTGGGAGCTGTACCGCGCCGATATCGAGCTGGTCGATCTGTTCGACGCGCTGGGCCGTGACCACGGCATAGCGCTGCGCCTGTTTCACGGTCGCGGCGGCACGGTCGGGCGCGGCGGCGGACCGAGCTACCAGGCGATCCTGGCGCAGCCGCCGGGCACCGTGAAAGGGCAGATCCGGCTCACCGAACAGGGCGAGGTGATCGCGTCCAAGTACGCCCACCCCGAGATCGGCCGGCGCAACCTGGAGACCCTGGTCGCGGCCACCCTCGAAGCCACGCTGCTGAACCCGACCAAGAGCGCGCCGAAGCGCTTTCTCGAAGCGGCCGCCTCGATCAGCGACGCGAGCTTAAAGGCCTACCGCAAGCTGGTCTACGAAACGCCCGGCTTCACCGAGTATTTTTTCAGCGCGACACCGATCCGCGAGATCGCCGAACTCAACATCGGTTCGCGCCCGGCGGCTCGGCCCAAGGACGGCCAGGCGCGGCGCTCGATCGATGACCTGCGCGCCATTCCCTGGGGCTTCAGCTGGGGCCAGTGCCGCGTCGCGCTGCCGGGCTGGTTCGGCTTCGGCTCGGCCATCGAAGCCTACCTCGCAACCGAACCCGAGCCGGAGCGCCTCGCGCTGCTGCGCAGGATGCACCGCCAGTGGCCGTTCTTCCGCACCCTGCTGTCCAACCTCGACATGGTGATGGCCAAGAGCGACCTGGGGGTGGCGGCGCGCTATGTCGAACTGGTCGAGGATCGCAAGCTGGGCCAGAGGATCTTCGCGCTGATTCGCGCCGAGTGGCAGGCCACGTCGCAGGCGCTCACGCTCATCACCGGCGAGGCCCATCGGCTGGCCTCGAACCCGTCGTTGGCGCGCTCGATCGAGCACCGCTTCCCCTACCTCGATCCGCTCAACCACCTGCAGGTCGAGCTGATGCGCCGGCACCGCGAGCGCCGCGAAGGCGACCCCGAGAACGCGCGCGTCCAGGCCGGCATTCTGATCTCGATCAATGGCGTGGCGGCCGGGCTGCGCAATACCGGGTGACGTCGGCATCACGCCGTGCTGGCCCGGCTCACGCCGCGCTTCACGCCGTACGGCGCACCCGGATCGTGTAGCTGCCGGCGGCGGCCCGGTTGTGGTGGCGCAGTTGAACGTGATACTGCCCCGGAATCAGCGCGGCGACGATGCGGGCGTTCGTGCCGGCGCCGCTGTCGTCGTCTTCGCCGATCAGCCGGGTCGGGCTGTCGGGTCCGAAGAGCTTCATCACCATGTCGGTCGGTCCCTTGGTGTCGATCACGTGCGTGCCCCCGGTGGCGACCATGAAGCGGAACAGGTCTTCCTCGCCGGCGTGGCCGATGCTGGCCGCGGTGCGCCGGGCGACATTGACCCTCAACTCGACGGCGTCGTCGATGCTCGGTGCTGTCTTCGGGTAGGCCTTGGCGCTGGCGATGTAAGCCTTGTCGACGGCCGAGAGCTGCTCGTTGGCATGCGTGCCCACGCCGCTGCGCACCCAGTCGCCCGGGAAGAAATACAGCATGATCGAATCGGGATCGAAGGCAGTACCCTGGATCTGGTCGACGCGATACTTCCTGAGCACGTTGTGGCGGATCGTCGCCTCGTCCCAGTGGTTCGGCGGCCCTGACAGCGAAGCGATCACCGTAGGCTCGTTCCACTCGATGCCGCCGGCCGGGTTCTGATGTTCGTGCGCCAGCCCGATCGCATGGCCGAACTCGTGCGCGATGGTGCCGCCGTCCATGAAACCGAGGTTCATGGTCGGCTGGCTCGTCGGGACGCCGCGGTTGTCGGTGCCGATGTACGACCAGGCGCCATCGTTCTCGTCGAACGCGATGCGAATCTCGGCATCGGGCGCGTCGTTGAAATCGAAGTGCAGGTTCGCGTGCTGCGTCCACCACCCGGCCTGCTCCTTGACCTTGGCGCGCTGCGCGGCGCTGCCACCGATGAAGCGCACCCGCAGCGTGCTGCCGTTCATCCACAACTTGCCGATCGGCACGATGGCACGGGTTCTGCCGCCGCGCGTGGTGGTGGCCTGAAATCGCATCAGCTCGGCGGGAAGGATGCGGTCGGTACAGAAGTGCAGTGTCTTCGCCATGGCAGGCTCCCGTTGGGCGCGCTCGGAATGCTCCGGCAGGCTACGCCGTGCACCGGCCAGCGTCGATAGACCGACCTAGGGCCTCTTAACGCTATCGGAGGGTTCGCGTGACTCACCCAACGGGCGCCAGCAAGGCCACAGCAGGCGCAGCCTGCGCTACGCTTGGCTCAGCCGCAGCCATAGCCGCTGCTATGGCGAGGATTTGCAACGCGGCTGGCGCCTGTTGGGTGAGATCACCCTTCGGGCCGGGCCGCCGCAGGCCGCAGGGCGTTGTTGCTCACTCGTTGCGTGCCGAAGGCACGCGGCCTCGTTCGCGCCTAGCCCTGCGGCCTGCGGCGGCCCGGCGCGAGCCCTCCGATAGCGTTAACAGGCCCTAGCTTGGCTATACGACCTTGGGGGTATCCGAATGAGAATCTCGCTGCTGTCCGACCTGCACTTCTCGGTCCAGCCGATGGAGCGTCCGCGCATTGACGCCGACGTGGTGGTGCTCGCCGGCGACCTGTCGCGCCCCGCGGGATCCATCGAGTGGGCGCGCCAGTTCGAGCAGCCCACGCTTTTTGTTGCCGGCAACCACGACCACTACGGAAGCGACCTGGCGACCACGACGCGCCAGTTGCGCGAGCTCTCCCGCGGCAGCTCGGTCCACGTGCTCGAACGCGACGAGTGGCACCTCGATAGGGTGCGCTTCCTGGGGTGCACGCTGTGGTCCGACCACCGCATCAATCCACCCGGCGAGGCGCGCGATGCGGGCCTGAAGCAGGCCACCACGATGGTGCGCGACTATTCCCGCATCCGCCTCGCGCCCGATTTCGACGACCTGTTCACCCCTGCGGCGTCGCAATTGCTGTTCGACCAGTCGGTGGCGTGGCTGGAAACGCGGTTCCGGGAGACCCATCCCGGTCCGACCGTGGTGGTGACCCACTTCGCGCCGAGCCGAGGCAGCATCCACCCGCGGTTTGCCGGCTCGCCGCTCAACGCCTGCTTCATCTCCGACCTGGAGGCGCAAATTCTGCGTTGGCAGCCCGCGCTCTGGCTGCACGGCCATGTCCACGACAGCTTCGACTACCGCATCGGCAACACCCGTGTCATTGCCAATCCCAGGGGTTATGCCCCGGGCGGTGTGGTCGAGAACAAGTTCTTCAACCCGGAGCTCGTGATCGAGCTGCCTTGACGGGGGTGGCCGGCCGCCGGTCAGGCACCTGGGGCTCTGAGCCTCAGATACAGCGCCCGCCGTCGACTTCCATCGCCACGCCGGTGATCATCGAGGCCTCGTCACTGCACAGGAAGCACGCGGCGTTGCCCAGATCCTCGGGGGTCGAGAAGCGCCCGATCGGAATCGTCGAGAGAAACTTGGCGCGGATCTCGGGCGTGTCCTGGCCCATGAAGCTCTTGAGCAGCGGCGTCTCGCCGGCCACCGGGTTGAGCGCGTTGACCCGGACGCCGAACGGCGCGAGTTCGACCGCCATCGAGCGCGTCGCGGTGATGACCCAGCCCTTGCTCGCGTTGTACCAGGTCAGGCGCGGGCGCGGGCTCACGCCGGCGGTGCTGGCGATGTT
>JBDSBD010000021.1:0-3805 GCA_039921765.1 Burkholderiaceae bacterium | reverse complement strand
GACGACGCGCCCACCGCCATCAGCGTCTTGCCGTGGCGGTACTGGTTGGCGATGAAGTCCATGGTCTGGCCGTGCTTGCCGAGCCGCGTCACGCCGGCCTCGCCGTCGGGCAGGATCACTGCGTCGAACAGCACCGGCGCCGAGTTCTCGAGCGAGCCCGCGGCATCGAGTGCCGCGCCGCCCGCGACGGCCAGCGGGCCGATGCGCGGCGCGATCACGCTTGACGCCGCACCAGCCTCGAGCAGCGCGGCCTGCAAAGCGGCAATGGAGGGGCCATCGACACCATCGGCCGCGAGGATGGCGATCTTGCGCGCGCGCACGCTGCCGTCTCCGGGCAGCCCTGTCAGCGACAAGGCTGGCGATCTCGTGACCTCGGGCGTGACCGGGTTCTCGAGCACCTTGGGCAATGCCGGCGGCACCGCAATCCCGAGCCCCGCCGCCACCGCTGCGGCCAGCGCCGGCGCCACATTCACCAGGCCGGCCACCATGCGTTCGCGAATCGCCGGAACGGTGCATTTCGACAGCTCGAATCGGAAGCCGCCGATGACGTGCGCCTTCTCCCAGTCGGTCTGGCTTTCCCAGAAGAGCGTCGCCTGCTGGTAGTGCTCGGCAAACTTCTCCGGCTTGCCCCGCACCTTGTCGCCGGTGATCGGCTGCGCGACCGAGACATAGCCTTTGACGCCGGCCTTGAACGGGCAACCCCCGGCGAGCGAATTGGGCTCATAGGAGACACGTCCGCGGTGCAGGGTCTGGCGGTGCATGGCGTCGCGCTGGTTGTTCTGCACCGGTGCAAGTGGCGCGTTGATGGGCAGTTCGTGAAAATTCGGTCCGCCCAGTCGGCTGATCTGCGTGTCGAGATAGGAGAAGTTGCGTCCCTGCAGCAGCGGGTCGTTGCTGAAGTCGATGCCGGGCACGACATGCTGGGTACAGAACGCCACTTGCTCCGCCTCGGCGAAAAAGTTGTCAGGGTTGCGGTCAAGCACCATGCGGCCCGCCGGTCGCACCGGCACCAGTTCTTCCGGGACCAGCTTGGTCGGGTCGAGCACGTCGAACGAGAAGGCCTCGGCCTGTTCTTCGGTGAACACCTGCAGGCCCAGTTCCCACTCGGGATAGCAGCCCGACTCGATCGCTTCCCAGAGATCACGCCGATGGAAGTCGGGGTCGGCACCGTTGATCTTGAGGGCCTCGTCCCAGACCACCGAATGCGTGCCCGCCTTGGGCTTCCAGTGAAACTTGACGAACACGGACTCGTGCGCCGCATTCACGAGGCGGAAGGTGTGGACCCCGAAGCCTTGCATCATGCGGTAGCTGCGCGGAATGCCGCGGTCGCTCATCGCCCACATCAGCATGTGCGTGATCTCGGGCATCAGCCCGGCGAAGTCCCAGAACGTATCGTGCGCGGTCGCGGCCTGCGGCATCCCGAAGTGCGGCTCGGGCTTCGCGGCGTGCACGAGGTCGGGGAACTTCATCGCATCCTGGATGAAGAACACCGGGAAGTTGATGCCCACCAGGTCCCAGTTGCCTTCGTCGGTATAGAACTTCACCGCGAATCCGCGCACGTCGCGCGCCAGGTCGGCCGAGACGCGCTCGCCGATCACGGTCGAGAAGCGCACGAAGACCGGCGTGCGCTTGCCGGCCTGCTGAAACGGCGCCGCCATCGTCAGATCGGTGAGCGGCTCGTAGCACTCGAAATAACCGTGCGCCGCCGAGCCGCGCGCGTGCACCACGCGTTCGGGGATGCGCTCGTGATCGAAGTGGGTGATCTTCTCGCGCAGGATGAAATCCTCGAGCAGGCTCGGGCCACGCAGGCCGGCTTTCAGCGAGTTCTGGTTGTCGCCGACCGGCACGCCCTGGTTGGTCGTCAGCACCTGGCCGCCGGCATCGGCGCGCACCCGGTCGAGCGAGCCATGGGTCGCGTTTCGACCCATCACCGGTGCACCGTCACCGACTTTCGCAGACGGATTGACTTCGGTCAGCGTACTGGCGGTCACGCTTGCTGATCCGGGGTCGGCCGTCTGGCCGCGCGCGGGCGACACCGCGTTGGCATGCCCGATCTCGCCCGGCTTGTTGGCGTTGCTGGGCATCGCTGCGACCAGCGCTTGCGTGGCGGCGGCCTGTTGGGCCTGCGCGTCGCCCTCCACCGGAGGTACCGGCCGCGACGGCCGGGTCAAGGTGCTGCGCGCGGTAGATCGGGCGGCAGCCGGGTCCTGCGCAGAAGGTCTTGGCTTGGGGTCTGATTTTTTCATGGGTTCCGTCGTTCTCGTGGGCGGGGTTGCAACCCTCCATCTAGCAATCGGCGGTCCTGCCGTGGCTGGCGGGGCGAGTTGGCCGAATCTCGCGGAGCTGGGTCCGGTCCAGGCCGGTTCGACGCCGCCCCAAGCCACGGCGTCACGGTATCGAAGGCGGTTCTGTAACGACATGCGACGGCCGGATCGGATGGGCGTGAACCGTGCCCGGCCGAGGGCTTCAGCGCAGGCGAATCAGGGCACCGCACGGAACAATTTGCCGCAAGAAGGTGCGCGGCCCGAAGGCGTACGCCAGACCGCCTGACGGCATGCAACTTGCGAGGTTTGGGTACCGCGCGCAGCGCCATTCCCATGACGACGAAGGTGAACCGATCCATGCCACGCATCGCTGCGCTGCAAGCCTGTGCGCTTGCCGAACGCAGCCGGGAGCTGCGCGACGCGCAACGCCGGCTTGCCGAGCTGGGCGAAAGCGCGGGCCTGCACAAGGATTGGCTCGGATCGCTCGTCGTCCCGGCCCGGGATCAGTCGCCTGGACGGAGCAGGCCGCGCCGGCGGCGTCGACGTGGTTGAGTCCCGGCTGAGTGCCGGCTGAGCGCGGGCATCGCGCCAGCCCACGTCGCCACGCGGTCCGCGTCCGCCGGCGCGGCGGTATCGGCGCCGAACGAGTGCCGCGCGACAATCGAAGCATGGCCATCGACACCGAAGTACCCGCCGCGTCGCGGCTGCTGCACAACCTGAACCCCGAACAGCTCGCCGCGGTCACGCTGCCGGCGAAGCCCGCGCTCATCCTGGCCGGCGCGGGATCGGGCAAGACCCGCGTGCTGACCACCCGCATCGCCTGGCTGATCGAACAGGGCCAGCTCTCGCCCGGCGGCGTGATGGCGGTGACGTTCACGAACAAGGCCGCGAAGGAAATGCTCACGCGCCTGGGAGCGATGCTGCCGCTGCCCGTGCGCGGCATGTGGGTCGGCACCTTCCACGGCCTGTGCAACCGCTTTCTGCGCGCGCACTGGAAGCTCAGCGGCCTGCCGCAGGGTTTCCAGATTCTGGATTCGGCCGACCAGCTCTCGGCCGTCAAGCGCGTCGTCAAGGGCATGAACCTCGACGAAGAGCGCTTCGTGCCCAAGCAGGTGACCTGGTTCATCGCGGCGCAGAAGGAAGATGGATTGCGTCCGAAGGACGTGGAGGTGCGCGACGAACACGGTCGCGTGCTGGTGCAGGTCTATGACGCCTACGAGGCGCAGTGCCAGCGCGAGGGCGTGGTCGATTTTGCCGAGCTGCTGCTGCGCACCTTCGAGCTGATGCGCGACAACGCCAGCCTGCGCGAGCACTACCAGCGCCGCTTTCGCCACATCCTGGTCGATGAGTTCCAGGACACCAACAAGCTCCAGTACGCGTGGCTGAAGATGTTTGCCGGGCCACCCGGGCCCGATGGATGCGCGGTGTTCGCGGTCGGCGACGACGACCAGAGCATCTACGCGTTTCGCGGCGCGCAGGTCGGCAACATGGCCGCGTTCGAGCGCGAGTTCCAGGTCGGGCAGGTGATCAAGCTCGAGCGC
>JBDSBD010000020.1:0-6670 GCA_039921765.1 Burkholderiaceae bacterium | reverse complement strand
AGCAGCGCACCCCCCTGCTTCGCCACCGTGGCCAGCGCACCGATGTCGCAGACTTCGGTCAGCGGATTGGTCGGCGATTCGGCGAACAGCAGCTTCGTGTTGGGCTTGAGTGCGTGCCGCCATTCGGCGGGGTCGGTCTGCGACACGAACGTGGTCTCGACGCCGAACTTCGCGAACTCGCGCCCGAACAGCGACAACGTCGAACCGAACACGCTGCGCGAGCAGACCAGATGGTCGCCGGTCTTGAGCAGCCCCATGCCTAGCAACAGGATGGCGCTCATGCCGCTCGAGGTGGCGAGGCACGCCTGCGCGTCTTCGAGAGCGGCCAGGCGGCGCTCGAACATCGTCACCGTCGGGTTGGTGAAGCGCGAGTACGTGAACGCCTCTTCCTCGTTGGCGAAGCGCGCCGCGGCGGTGGCTGCATCGGGGTGCAGGAAACTGCTGGTCAGGTACAAGGCCTCGGAGTTCTCGCCCCAGGGTCCGGGGGGCAGGCCCTCGCGCACCGCCAGCGTGTCGCGCCGCACATCGGGCGGCAGTTGCACGTGCGGAATCCTCTTGCCGGTCTTGCCAGTCGAATCGCTCACAAAGTCCTCTCGGTTGCGCCTTGCAGGGCCAGGCGGGTGCGCTCATCGCCCTCATCGTCATCGCCCCGGGTCTTGCGCTCGGCCGCCATCGCGTCGAGCTTGGCAAGGTTCACGTCACCGGTGACGTACACGCCATCGAAGCACGAGGCCTCGAAGCCGGCGAGCTGCGGGTTCAGCGCCCCGACCACGCGCTTCATGGCCGCCACGTCCTGGTAGACGAGTGCATCGGCGCCGATGAAGGTGCGAATCTCCTCGATGCTTCGGCCGTGCGCGATGAGCTCATCGCAGGTCGGCATGTCGATGCCATAGACGTTCGGGTAGCGGACCGGCGGCGCGGCCGAGGCCATGTAGACCTTGCGCGCACCCGCCTCGCGCGCCATCTGGACGATCTCCTTGCTGGTGTTGCCGCGCACGATCGAGTCGTCGACCAGCAGCACGTTGCGATCCTTGAACTCGACCCCGATCGCGTTGAGCTTCTGGCGCACCGATTTCTTGCGCGCGCCCTGGCCCGGCATGATGAAGGTGCGCCCGACGTAGCGGTTCTTCACAAAGCCTTCGCGGTACGGCTTGCCGATGCGTTGGGCGAGCTGCATTGCCGACGGCCGGCTCGACTCCGGGATCGGGATCACGACGTCGATCTCGCTTGGCGGCATGGTCGAGATGACGCGCTGCGCCAGCGTCTCGCCCATGTTCAGGCGCGCCTGGTAGACCGAGATGCCGTCCATCACCGAGTCGGGCCGCGCCAGGTAGACGTACTCGAACATGCACGGGTTCAGGCTGGGCGAGTCGGCGCATTGGCGCGTGTGCACACGGCCATCGAGGTCGATGAAGAGTGCCTCGCCAGGCGCCACGTCGCGCGTCAGGTGGTGTCCCGTGCCCACGATTGCGACCGACTCGCTGGCCACCATCACGTCGCGGCCGAGCGCCCCATCACTCTCGCCAAAGCACAGCGGGCGGATACCGAACGGGTCGCGGAACGCAAGCAGACCGTGCCCCGCGATCAACGCGACGACGGCATACGAGCCCTTGATGCGCTTGTGCACGGCCGCGACCGCGTTGAAAACCGCGTCGGGTGACAGCGGCTGGCCGCGCGCCGCACCCTCCAATTCATGAGCCAGCACGTTGAGCAGCACCTCGGTGTCGCTCTCGGTGTTGATGTGGCGACGGTCGACGTCGAACAGCTCGCGCTTCAACGCGAGCGCGTTCGTCAGGTTGCCGTTGTGCACCAGCACCAGCCCGAACGGTGCGTTGACGTAGAACGGCTGTGCCTCCTCTTCGCTGTAGGCATTGCCGGCCGTCGGGTAGCGCACCTGGCCCAGGCCCACGGTACCCGGCAGGCCGCGCATGTTGCGGGTACGAAAGACGTCGCGCACCATGCCTCGCGCCTTGTGCATGAAGCACTTGGTGCCCTGCATCGTGACGATGCCGGCGGCGTCCTGGCCACGATGCTGCAACAGCAGCAGGGCGTCGTAGAGGAGTTGGTTGGCGGGAGCCTTGGAGATGACGCCGACGATGCCGCACATGACGTTTACCTCAGTGGATTCGAACCGCGGCAGATCACGCCGACCGATGCGGAAGCGTGACAGCCGGCATGACCGGAACCAGACTCTGAAGCAGCGTGTTCAGCCAAGCCGCGCCTTGCGAGGCCTGCCACACCGGCGACGTGGCGAGCGGCGTGAACGCGATGGCGGTTGCCAGCACCAGCAACACGACCATGCCGCGCAGCACCCCGAAGCCCGCGCCGAGCACGCGGTCGATCGGGCTGAGCGGTGTGGCATGCACGAGCAGTCGCACCAGCCGCGCCGCGAGACTCCAGGCCACCAGCGTCAACAGGAACAGGCAGGCAAACGCAATACCGTGGTTCAGGGCCGAGTCGGGAACGCCAACCGGCACGTACGTCACGGCCAGAGGTGTCAGCCATTGGGCCGCGAAATAGGCCGCAAACCAGCCGGCCAGCGAGAGCAGTTCGAACACAAAGCCGCGCACCAGCCCGACGATCACCGAGAGCAGCAACAGCGACGCCAACCCGATGTCGACCCAGCCTGCAGCGAGCGTCATCGCATGCGTTCACAACGTCAGCACGACGGCGGTCAGGCCCGCGCTGTGTGCCTTGGCCAACGCCTTGTCGGCCTCGCCGCGGGTCGCGAACGGCCCGACCCGCACCCGAATGCGATTGCCAGCTGCGGTGCTCGTGACCTGCGTGTAAGTCTTCAGTCCAAGCTTCTCGACCTTCAGGCGCATCTCACGCGCAGCGCTGGCCTCGGCGAAGGCACCGACCTGGACGACGAAACGCCCAGCCTCGGCCTTCGGCGCCGCCTTGCCTTCGAGCAGCGCCTGGGCACGCGCGCCCTCCTCCGCCCGCTGCGGCGGCCTGACTTCGGCCACTGGCTTGGGCGGCGGTTGCGTCGGTGTCGCGATGGCTTGCTTGGGCGAAGGCTCGGCAGCACGCGCCGGCTTCGCGCCCTCGAGCTCGCGACCGGCGTCGTCGCGCGTCTCGGTGATGACTTCGTCACGCGGTCGCGTCGCGGGCGCCGAGGTCGCCGGCAACGCGTTCGCCAGCGGTCGCGCCGCGGTCGATGCGACCGGGCCCGCGGGCGCGGCACGTTCGGCCGGGAGCGCCAGCGGCGGCGCGCCATCCTTGCGCGGAATCTCGATCGGAATGTTCAGCGGGATCGGCCGCGGCTGGGTCTCGAACACCAGCGGAAAGCCGATGATGCCGATCACCACAAGCACCACCGCACCGATCAGGCGCTGGCGCGCGCGCACCCGCGCGCGCTGCACCGCGTCGGCCGAATCGCTGACGGGTGCGGCACTCGACCGGGGTTGGGGCGCATCGTCGGCCTTGCGCTTGAAGATGGCCAGAAGACCAATGCGGTGCGATTTCCAGAGAGCCAGATTGATGATTCGCGCAGCGTGATCGCCCGGTGCCCGGTAGGCTCGCTCGGCGCAGCCGCGTCGGGCGCTCAGCTGAGGTGTTTTGCGCCAAGCCGGGGCACGCCGTTCTTCAACACGCCACCCACGGTCAGGAACGATCCGAAGACGATGATTCTATCAGTGGGGGCGGCGGCGCTCAGTGCCGCGGCGAGGGCTTGGGCAGGGTCGGCGTGGCACGCCACGGTCACCGGACCGGGGCCGGCGAGCGAGAGCGCGCGATGCGTTGCCGCGAGCTCCTCGGCACGCGCCGCGCGCGCCGTGGGCAGGTCGGTGAAGTGCCAGTGGTCGACCAACGGCGCAAGGAAGGCGAGCATGGCCGACACATCCTTGTCGCGCATCGCACCGAACACCGCATGGGTGCGCCGAAAGTATTGCATCCGATCCAGGTTCTCCACCAGGGCGGCAACCGCGTGCGGGTTGTGCGCCACATCGAGCACCAGGGTCGGTTGGCCCGGAACGATCTGGAAGCGTCCCGGCAGATCGACCCCGGCGAAACCGCTGCGCACCGCCTGCGCACTGATCGGAAGTTGCAGGCGCAGCGCGTCGAACACGGCCAAGGCACCCGATGCGTTGAGCAACTGGTTCGCGCCGCGCAGCGTCGGATAGGCCAGCGCATTGAAGCGCTTGGTGCGCCCGGCCCAGCTCCACTGCTGCTTGTCGCCAGCGTAGTTGAAGTCGTGTCCGAAGCGCCACAGGTCGGCCCCGATACGCTGGGCGTGATCGATCACGCTTTGCGGCGGCATCGGATCACTGACGATCGCCGGCTTGTCAGCGCGCATGATGCCGGCCTTCTCGAAACCGATCGCCTCGCGCGTCGAACCCAGGTACTCGGTGTTGTCGATGTCGATGCTGGTGATCACGGCGCAATCGGTGTCGAATGCGTTCACCGCATCAAGCCTCCCGCCCAGGCCCACTTCGAGGATCACCAGATCGAGCGGAGCCTCGGACAACAGCCGTGTGATCGCCAGCGTGGTGAACTCGAAGTACGTCAACTCGGTCTCGCCACGGGCGCGCTCCACCGCCTCGAAATGCGGCAGCAAGTCGCTCGCCGCCACCATCTGGCCGTTGACGCGGCAGCGCTCCTCGAAATGCACCAGGTGCGGTTTGGCGTACAGGCCGACGCGGTAGCCGGCGTGGAGTGCAATCGCCTCGATCATCGCGCAGGTCGAACCCTTGCCGTTGGTGCCCGCCACCGTCACGACCGGCACGCTGAACGCAAGCCCGAGGCGCTCCTTGAGCTGGAGCACGCGCTCCAGCTTCATGTCGATTTGCTTGGGGTGCAGATGCTCGCAGCGCGCGAGCCATTCGGGGAGCGTGGTGGGTAGCGCCGGGTCGTCGAGTGTCATGGGCGCCAATGGTAAGGCGGCCCTCAATGCATGCTGGCGTATCGGCCAATGGAAAAGGCGGCCGAAGCAGCCCTTTCCATCGAAGCACGAGGGCTGGTTGAGTCGGTCAGGCGCGCCGTGCGCGGCGGCGGGCGACAAACCCGACCCCTGCCAGGCCGGCCAGCATCAGCGCGTAGGTCGAAGGCTCAGGCACCGGCGTCGTGATCAGGAAGTCCTGATTTCCCGCGACCCAGCGGTGGTCGCCGTTGTAGTGGCCGAGGCTTTGCAGCATCGAGACCTGGAAGTTGCTCACCGAGCCGAGATCATCCAGGTAGCTCTGCGCCAGCGCGCGCACACCGTTGTTGCTTGCCGTTTCGCTGAAAATTCCCTGGGAGGGGTTTGACAACCTGTAAAGCGAACCGGTGTCGTACATGATTTCCCACAACGCAACCTGGAACGCTGCCGATTTCGTGGCCGTATCCACGTTGCTGCCCCATTGGGTCATCAGGCGACCGATGTCGAAGGCCTTGGCCGTGTCGAGCGCGACGATGTTGTAGTTGGTGTAAGTGTGGTTGAAGTGGAAAGTCTCGTACAGATCCAGACAGTAGGTGGTGAACGAGTTGCCGTTCAGCGTCCCGGTGAACTGGCCCGCACCGCCGGAGTAGCTCTTGTCAAGCGGGTTGCTGCCAGCGTAGTCAATTTTGACATTCACGCTTTTCGCCGATCCGAACGTGTAGCCAGTCAGCTTGACCGTTTCACCAGCCTGCGCGCAGGTCGCGGCCAGCATCAGGCCAGCAGCCACGATGGAGGTCAAAGTAAATTTGTGCATCGATATTCTTTGGGGGTCTCGAACGGCGGCCCGAATGAACCAGCCTCTCGAGAAAGTGTAAGAAGACGTTGCGCGCCTCACAACCCCCGACCCACGGGGTTTCGCGACCGGGCATGGGCTCGACTGTTCACACTGCATCCGATGGCGCCACGCGCAGCGCGCGCCCGCATCCCGCGGCGAGACAGCCTATCGGCGCAGTCCCCGGAGAAACCGATTCATGCCACCGCGTCGGCACTCTGGCGCTGCAGCATCGCGAGTGAACGCGCGATCACTGAACGAAGCTGGCGCCGGTCGACGATCATGTCGATCGCGCCGGTCTGGAGCAAGAACTCGGCGCGCTGGAAGCCTTCGGGCAATTTCTCGCGCACGGTGTTCTCGATCAATCTCGGGCCCGCAAAGCCGATCAACGCACCGGGCTCGGCGATCACGATATCGCCGACGAACGCGAAGCTCGCCGACACACCGCCCATCGTCGGATCGGTGAGCACGCTGATGTAGGGCATTCCGGCCTTGGCCAGATGCGTCAGCGACGCATTCGTCTTGGCCATCTGCATCAGGCTCAGCAGACCCTCCTGCATGCGCGCGCCACCGGTGGCGGTGAAGCTGATGAAGGGTGTCTTCTGCTCGATCGCGGCCTCGACACCTCGCACGAAGCGCTCGCCGACCACCGAGCCCATCGAGCCGCCCATGAAGTCGAACTCGAAGCAGGCCGCGACGATCGGCACCGTCATGACTGCGCCGCCCATCACGACCAGTGCGTCGGTCTCGCCGGTGTTCTCGAGCGCGTCCTTGAGCCGCTCGGGGTACTTCTTGCTGTCCTTGAACTTCAACGCATCGACCGGCAGCACCTCCTGACCGATCTCGTAGCGGCCTTCGGCGTCGAGAAAGGCGTCGAGCCGTGCGCGCGCGCCGATCCGGTGGTGGTGGTTGCACTTCGGGCAAACATTGATGTTGCCCTCGAGGTCGGTCTTGTACAGCACCGTGTCGCACGACGGGCA
>JBDSBD010000019.1:0-2763 GCA_039921765.1 Burkholderiaceae bacterium | reverse complement strand
GCAAAATGGATGACAACGCACCAGTCGACGAAGCGTTAAGTAAGTACCAGCTGCGGCTCCGTGGTCCCGCAACGCTTGTAGCGAGTAGGTTGAACAGCTCGGCTCGAAGCGGCACGAGCTACCCAGCCAGGAACTGAGGACGAGTTGATAGAACCGCACCGAGCCGATCAGCACCCGCTGCGGCAGCTTCGATAGCGCACGTCTGGTCATGGCGTCGGCCCGTGTGGATCAGGCTCGCGGCGCACGCCGGGCCGCCTGTCCGATCAATTGCGCCAACTCGGCGCGCACCGTGTTCCTGAGTTCAAGCGATGCGGCGCTCGGAAACTGAGCACGCTCGAACGGGGCACGCAACCGCACGACCCACAAGCCCTGCGCCAGGAGCGCTTCGTGTCCCGCGACCGCAGCGCGGATCTGACGCTTCAACAGCGAGCGCGTCACCGAACGGCGCGCATGCCGCTTCGGAACCACGGCCCCGAGCCAGAGGCCCGCGAGTGCCTCGGGCGCGGCGCACAGACCGCCCACGGGTGCGGTGTGCTGGCAGTCATCCACAGCCCCCGGCACACCGGACACCAGCTCTGTTGATAACTCTGTGGGTTTTGATTGCACAAGTGGCTTGGCCGGCGCGCTGGGCCGGTCTGCGACATGGTGCACGGCGAAGTGCACGCTCTTGGCCTGGGTGGGGCTGCGCAGCACGCGTTCGAAGTCGGCGGAACGCAGGAGGCGACCGATCACGACCGAAAGCTGGCCCGGGAGCCCGCGTTGGATCGCTGCGGCGGTGCCTCAGAGGCCCAGGCGCTTTCGGCCCTTGGCGCGGCGCGCATTGATGATTGCGCGGCCGCCGCGGGTCTTCATGCGAACCAGAAAGCCGTGCGTCCGGGCGCGGCGGACTTTGGAGGGTTGATAAGTGCGTTTCATGGTCGTTCCAACGAAGGTCTGGCGAAGGTGTGGTCTTGGCCCGGAAAACGCCTGCGCGCTCACACCTGTTGCTTGATGCCAGGCCCCGGGAAACCGGGTATTACACCAAAAACACCCTTCCCGGTCAATGAGTTACATCGCAAAGCCCGGCCTCGAGGGCGATTCCGCGGCGTTCTGAAACTGTGGATAACCGCTCACTCCAACGCCCTGCAACGTACAATCACGCGGCTTCCGGAACGACTTCTCCACAATGAGCGCTGACCTTTGGCAACGCGGCTGCGAGCGACTCGCCGCCGAACTGCCAGAACAACAATTCAACACCTGGATCCGGCCGCTGGTCGCGGCCGAGGTCAACGATCACGGCGCCTCGGGGCTCGTGGCCACGCTGCGCGTGCCCAACCGTTTCAAGCTCGACTGGATTCGCGCCCAGTACGCCGGCAAGATCGAGGCCGTGCTCTCCGATCTCGCCGGCCAGCCGGTCCGCCTCGACATCACGCTCAACGCCCGTGAGGCGAGCCCGCCCGCTCAGGGCATCCCAGCGGGGCCTTCCTTCGCGGGGCGTTCGGCGGGTGGTCCCGGCGTTCGGGGCAACGCGCCGGTCGCGGGGTCGCAGGGTGTCTCACCGGGCGGCGCCGGACTGTCGACACTGCCGTCGCGCAGCCGGCTCAACGCGGCGCTGACCTTCGACAACCTGGTGCCGGGGCGCGCCAACCAGATGGCGCGCACCGCGGCGCTGCATGTGGCTGGCGCACCCGGAGCGATGTACAACCCGCTTTTCATCTACGGCGGCGTCGGGCTGGGCAAGACCCACCTGATCCACGCGGTGGGCAATGCCCTGCTGGCCGACAAGCCCGAGGCACGCATCCTCTACCTGCACGCCGAGCAGTTCATCACCGACGTGGTGAAGAACTACCAGCGCAAGACCTTCGACGAGTTGAAGGCCAAGTATCACCAGCTCGACCTGCTGCTGATCGACGACGTGCAATTCTTTGCCGGCAAGGAGCGCACCCAGGAGGAGTTCTTCAACGCCTTCGAGGCGCTGCTCGCCAAGCGCGCCCACATCATCATGACCAGCGACACCTACCCGAAGGGGCTGGTCGACATCGACGAGCGCCTGACCTCGCGCTTCGACGCCGGGCTCACGGTCGCGATCGAGCCACCCGAACTCGAGATGCGGGTGGCGATCCTGATGCGCAAGGCCGAACTCGAGGCCACGGTCATGCCCGAGGACGTGGCGTTTTTCGTGGCCAAGAACGTGCGCGCCAATGTGCGCGAGCTCGAGGGCGCACTGCGCAAGATCCTGGCCTATTCGCGCTTCAGCCACAAGGACATCAACATCCAGCTGGCGCGCGAGGCGCTGAAGGACCTGCTGTCGATCCAGAATCGCCAGATCGGCGTCGAGAACATCCAGAAAACCTGTGCCGACTTCTACAAGATCAAGGTTGCGGACATGTACAGCAAGAAGCGGCCGGCCAGCATCGCCCGGCCGCGCCAGATAGCGATGTATCTGGCCAAGGAGATGACGCAGAAAAGCCTGCCGGAAATCGGCGAGCTCTTCGGCGGGCGTGACCACACAACCGTATTGCATGCCGTGCGAAAGATCGGTGCCGAGCGGCAAAAAAACACCGAGTTGAACCAGCAGCTGCACGTTCTCGAGCAGACCCTGAAAGGCTGAGAACTTGTGACCGCGATGCTGCAGCTTTGCACGACGCCGTCAAGCGTCAAACCTGGGGACAAGATTCGAACAACTTCCACCTATCCACAGGGGCTATCCATTCGCGCCGGTTATGCATCTTCCGACAGTGCGCAATCGGGCGGTCAGTCCCCATGGTTCGGATCGATTCAACC
>JBDSBD010000018.1:0-7279 GCA_039921765.1 Burkholderiaceae bacterium | reverse complement strand
ATCATGATGTAGACCTCGGGGTGGCCGAAGAACCAGAAGATGTGCTGGTACATCACCGGGTCACCGCCGCCGGCCGGATTGAAGAAGCTGGTGCCGAAGTGGCGGTCGGTCAAGGTCATCGTGATCGCACCGGCAAGCACCGGCATCACCGCAATCAGCAGGTAGGCGGTGATGAGCCAGGTCCAGCAGAACATCGGCATCTTCATCAAGGTCATGCCGGGCGCGCGCATGTTGAGCACGGTCACGATGATGTTGATCGCGCCCATGATCGAGCTCGCGCCCATGATGTGCAGCGCAAAGATGCTGGCGTCCATCGACGGCCCCATCTGGTAGCTCAGCGGCGCGTAAAGCGTCCAGCCGCCGGCAGGTGCTCCACCGGGCATGAAGAACGAGCCCACCAACATCAGTGCAGCCGGCACCAGCAGCCAGAAGCTGAAGTTGTTCATGCGCGCAAACGCCATGTCGGGCGCGCCGATCTGCAGCGGGATCATCCAGTTCGCGAAGCCGACGAAGCCCGGCATGATCGCACCGAAGATCATGATCAACCCGTGCATCGTCGTGAGCTGATTGAACATCTGCGGGTTCACGAACTGCAAGCCCGGCTGGAACAACTCGGCGCGAATGGCCATCGCCAATATCCCGCCGATGATGAGATTCGTGAACGAGAAAAGCAGATACAGCGTGCCGATGTCCTTGTGGTTGGTCGCGTAGACCCAGCGGCGCCAGCCATGCGGGTGGCTGTGGTCATGTCCCTCGCTTTGATCGTGGGGATGGCCACTCGGATGATCGATGACTGCGCTCATGGCAATTCCTGCTTTCTCTTCAACGGTCGCTGCCGTACGGCAGCATTTTCTTCAACGGCGCGTGGTGACGCGCATTCGTCACTTGCGCGCCGCGGCCACTTCGGTCGGCTGCACGATCTGGCCGGTCTTGTTGGACCAGCTGTTTTTCGTGTACGTGACCACTGCGGCAATCTCCGTGTCGCTCAGCTGTTTCCAGGCCGGCATGGCACCGTTGTTGACGCCTTCCAGCACGGTGTGGAGCTGCTTGGCATGGTCGGCGTCGAGCACGATGGCCGAACCGTCGAGCGGCTTGATCGGACCGGCCCCCTTGCCGTTGGCCTGGTGACAGGCCACACAGTTGGCGGCATAGACCTTTTCGCCGCGGGCCACCAGGTCGGGCAAGGTCCAGACCTTGCTCGGATCATCGGCTGCGGCCGCCAGTTCCTTGTGCTTGCCATCGACCCACGATGTGTAATCGGCCGCCGAAACCACCTTCACCTGAATCGGCATGTAGGCGTGTTCCTTGCCGCACAGCTCGGCGCACTGACCGTAGTAGGTGCCGATCTTGTTGGCGCGGAACCAGGTGTCGCGCACGAAGCCAGGGATTGCATCTTGCTTGACGCCAAAGGCCGGCACCATCCAGGAGTGGATCACGTCGTCGGCAGTCGTGATGATGCGGATCTTCTTGTCCACCGGCACCACCAGCGGGTTGTCGACGCGCAGCAGATAGTCGTCCATCGGCGGCGGGTTGCCGGAGTCGGAGGCCTGGCGTTGCGTCACGTCGAGGGTCGAGACGAAGCCGATGCCCTCGCCTTCGCCCTTCAGGTAGTCGTAGCCCCACTTCCATTGGATGCCGGTGGCCTTGATGGTGAGGTCGGCGGCGCTCGTGTCCTTCATCGCCACGACCACCTTGGTGGCCGGCAAAGCCATGCCGATGATGATCAGGAACGGCACCACCGTCCAGGCGATCTCGACCGTCGTGCTCTCGTGGAAGTTGGCGGCCTTCGCACCCTTGGACTTGCGGTGCTTGAAGATCGAATAGAACATCACGCCGAACACACCGATGAACAGGACGATGCAGATCACCAGGACGTAGAAATGCAGCCAGCGCTGGTCCGCCGCAATCTCGGTGACCGCGGGATGCAGGTCGATCTGGTTGACGGCCGGCCCTCCGGGCAGATCGTTGACCGCCGCGCCAGCATGCGTCGCCAGCAGCGCGCCCAGGGTCAGACTTGCCTGTGCCAGACCGGATGGCGTCAACATCCGCCAAAGTGCTTTCATCGTTTTCATGGTTGCCACTTCAGTTTTCGAGTTCATGCTTACAGCGTCGGGCGCGGCGCCGCCGTTCCCGACACGAATTGCCAGCGACGCAAGGCCCAGCGCAGCTCATTGGCCAGTTGGCGGCGCAGTTCCGGGCGCACGAAACGTCCGACCGAGATGCGTTGCCCCTGGCCCGAGAGTTCGATCAGCGAGTTGTCGCCATGCTCGGGCTCCACGCGCACCCAGCTCGGCACAAATTCGGCGCGCTCGATGCGCCGACCGCAAGCGTGCTCAACCGTCAGACGGCCGGGCTGGAGCTGGATGCTTTCGCTGTCGGTTGCGTGGCGCGAATACACCAGCAGCGCGACGCCCACCGCCAGCAACTCGAGCCAGGCAAACGGCATCACCAGGGTCGCACCCTGCATCCAGCAGACGGTCGCGACACTCAGGGAGACGACACTCAGTGTGGCGAAGAACACCAGCATCTGGCTCGGTGTGATCGAGCAGTTGCGCCGCAGCAGCCAGCGCATCGAGCGCTCGTTCGACGCCGACTCGTGTCCGAAACGCAGCGCGCTCACGGCAGGCACCAAGGCGATGGAGGGGTGAGATAGGGTTGCTGACATCCCGCGTGGACTGCTCTGAAAACGTATCGCCTGGCCGAAGATCATGATCGTGAATCAATGCGCCCGGCCTTGCCGACCGGTTGCACAGCGGCCGAGCATGACCCGACCAACCGCCAGATTTTAGCCCACGCGCTCACGACCCCCGCGTCGGGCGATTCGATCGAACCATGGCGCGCATGTCTTCGAGCGACACGGTGGTGGCCTCGCCGGCACGCAGGCGCGGTGCGGCCTTGAACGCGTGGCCGTACGCCACCTCGAAACTCAGACTCAGCTTGCCGTCCGGGCCCTTGAGCCGTTCGATCTCGCGCTCGAGTTGCCGGCGCCAACGCGGGGTGCGCAGGCCTTGCATTCGATCCGGCGCGGTGTTGCCACCCAAGGCGCGCAGATCGCGCAGCGCCGCCTCCGCGCTGGCGTAGCGCAGGGTCAGGGTTTCCTGATCCATCACCGGGTCGGCAAAGCCGGCCTGCATCATCATGTCGCCCAGATCGTGCATGTCGACGAAACCCGGTGTCGGCGCGGGCCAGCCCAAGCCTTCGTAGACCGCACGGAGCTCACGCAAGGTGTCGGGGCCGAGGCACGAGAACATCACGAAGCCGCCGACTCGAAGCAGCCCTTGCCAGCGCTCGAACAACTGCGGTGGCTCGACCACCGCGTGCAACGCCATGTTCGACCAGATCAGCTGCGCGCCCGTGGGCAGCTGATCCGTCTGCGTCACCACTTCGACCGACGCTCCCCAGCGCCGCGCGGGCCACCAGCCGCCCTTGGCCGCGGCCCGGCTGCGCGCGGCCCACTGGGCGTCGGGCTCGACGACGATGCGCCGCGCCTTCGGATAGGCCTGCTGGAGCAGTGCGCCGCTGGCGCCGAGTTCACCCCACCACTCGAGAATCAGTTCGGGCTTGAGACGCACGATCTCGAGGCGCTGCGCCATGCGGCGTGCGACCTCCCCATGCAGCCACGCGGGCTCTGGCGCGCGCGCAAGGCGCCGCAACGCCGCCGCGACCGCCACGGCATCAAGGCGGCGCGCATCGTGAGAATCGGGAGACGGCATGGCCGGACAGTATATTGAGGCGGTGCGTTTCACCCGTCTGATCGATACCCCGCTCGTGTCGCGGCTGCACTTGCCGAGCGTCTGCGCGGTCTGCCATGGCTGGGGGGCGCAGCGCGTGTGCGCCACTTGCAGCGACCGGTTCGCGCCACGCATCGCACGCTGCGAGCGCTGCGCGCTCGCGGTGCCGGGCGGCGTGCGCCTGTGCGGTGCCTGCCTGACGGATCCACCACCGTTCGAGCGCAGCGTCGCGGCGCTGGACTATGCACCGCCGTGGAGCGAGCTGATCGCGCGCTTCAAGTTCCAGGCCGCGCTCGATCTGGCGCCGGTGCTCGCACAGCGCCTGGCCGATGCGGTTCGCCTCGCAGCGGGGTCGAATGCCGAGCTGATCCTGCCGGTACCGTTGAGCCCCGAGCGCTTGCGCGAGCGCGGCTACAACCAGGCCTGGGAGCTGGCGCGTCGCGTGGCACGCGAGCTGCGCGTCCCCGCCGACGCCCATCTGCTGCTGCGCGTCAGGGACACGCCGCATCAACTCGCGTTTGCCCCCGCGCAGCGCGCCGGCAACGTGCGTGCGGCGTTCGCGGTCGAGCCATTGCGCCGCGCGGAACTGGCCGGACGCCGTGTCGCGCTGGTCGACGATGTCATGACCAGCGGTGCCACCGCGGCGGAGATCGCGCACGTGCTGCTGCAGGCCGGCGCGGCGCAGGTGCAGGTCTGGGTGGTGGCACGCACACCGCGACCGGCCGAGCGTTGAGGCGATCTCGGGTCGCCTCGTGCGTCGGCCCCCGTCCTCCTGGGCCAACGCCGAGAATCGGATCGAACGTGCGGTGAAGCCACCGCCACAGCCCGAACCACCGTCACCCGCTTGCCCCATCCGTCATGTTCAACATCGTCCTGGTTCGCCCCGAGATTCCGCCCAACACCGGCAACGTGATCCGGCTCGCGGCCAACACCGGCTGCGCATTGCACCTGATCGAGCCGCTCGGCTTCTCGATGGACGACCGTCGGCTCAGGCGCGCCGGGCTCGACTACCACGAATATGCATCGGTGCAGCGCCACGCTTCATGGGAGGCATTTGTTCGCGACGTGCGGCCCGCCCCCGAACGGTTGTTCGCATTCACCACCCACGGCAGCCGCCCGTTCGCCGACATCGCCTGGGTGGCCGGCGACTGCCTCGTGTTCGGCTCGGAGACCGCGGGCCTGGGCGAGTCGCTGCTTGGTTGTTTCGCCGACTCGCAGCGCGTGCGCCTGCCGCTGCGCCCCGGCCAGCGCAGCCTGAACCTGAGCAACGCGGTCGCGGTCGCGGTGTTCGAGGCCTGGCGCCAGAGCGGCTATTCGGGTGGCACCTGAAGGCCAGCCGACCGCTCGGCACGCCGACCTCAGGCCTCGGGTCGCGCCTCGCGGCCCATCAACTGTTCGAGCGCGTCCGCCGGCGTGACGACGCCTTCGAGCACCGCCACCACCGCCTGCGTGATCGGCATCTCGACGCCGAGCGCGAGCGCGCGGCGCTGCACCAGGCCGGCGCTGGCCACGCCTTCGGCGACATGGCCGAGTTCGGACAGGATCTGTGGCAACGCCAAGCCCCGTGCAAGACACAGTCCGACGCGGCGATTGCGTGACAACTCACCGGTGGCGGTGAGCACCAGATCACCCAGGCCCGACAAACCCATGAAGGTTTCGGCCTGCGCGCCCAGTGCCACGCCCAAACGCGTCATCTCGGCCAGGCCGCGCGTGATCAGCGCAGCGCGTGCGTTCAGCCCCAGGCCGACCGAGCCATCCGCGCACCCCTCCATGCCATCGGCGATGCCGGTGGCGATTGCCAGCACATTCTTGACCGCGCCCCCCACCTCGACACCGATCGGATCGCTGGAGGTGTACACACGCAGGCTGTCGCAATGCAGCGCGGCGACGGCTTGCTCGCACAGGGCGGCGTCATTGCTGGCGGCCACCAGCGCAGTCGGCTGGCCCCGCGCGACCTCGATCGCAAAGCTTGGCCCCGACAGCACGCCAGTGCACGCACCGGGGCATAGTCTTTGCGCCAGCTCATGGCCGAGCCGGCCACCGGGCCCGAAGCCCTTGCTCAGCCACAGAATGCCCTCCGGCTGAGCGCGTGCGCGCTCCAGCATCTCGGGCAGCGCGGCCATCGGCGTGGCAATGATCACCAGGCCACCCGCGGCGTGCGCCAGTGCGGCGTCAAGGTCGGAGCCGATCTGCAGCGCAGCCGGCAGCGCCACCCCGGGCAGATAGCGAAGGTTGTGCCGCGTCGCGCGCATCTGCACTGCCTGCGCAGCGTCACGTGCCCACAGATGAACCTCGTGGCGCGGCGCCGCGCTGGCTGCGAGTGCCGAACCCCAGGCGCCGGCTCCGAGGACGCTGAGCTTCATCGCGGCGCCGCGCGGTGCGCGAGCCTTGATTGCGTCACGTCGCGCTGGCGATGATGCCCGAGCCGTTGCCGGTGCCCGAAGGCTGCGCAGCCTGGGCCTGCTGGCTCTCGTACATGGCCTGGAAGTTCACTTCCGACAGCAGCACCGGCGGGAAACCGGCCCGCGTGCAGACGTCGGAGACGATCGCACGCAGGTACGGATAGATGATGCCCGGGCAGGCAATGCCGATGATCGGCTGCAGCTGCTCTTCGGGAATGTTGCGGATCTCGAAGATGCCACCCTGCTTGGCCTCGACCAGGAACAGCGTCTTGTCGTTGACCTTGGTGGTGACGGTCGCCATCACCGTGACTTCATAGATGCCCTCGCCGATCGGGCCGGCACCCAGCGCGAGATTGATGTCGACTTGCGGTGAACCCTGTTCGAGCAGAATCTGCGGCGAATTGGGCTGCTCGAGCGACAAGTCCTTGAGGTAGATGCGCTGGATCTGGAACACCGGGTTCTGGTTGTCGTCGGCCATGGGGCACTCTCGGGTTGGGGGGGGAGACGGGGCCCGGGCGCACGGGCGCCGGGCGGGTTGAGCATTATCGCCGAGGGGTCTGCGGGCCCGGCACGGTCGACCCTGGCGCCTGCGCCACGCTCAGTCGTACCGTACCGTGCCGAGGCGGGCAGGCCGGCGACTCGCATTGCGCATTCTCGTCGCGGTCGTGCCGCGCCGCGGCGACGTCGCGGTTGCGGCGAGGCTCAGCCTGCAGCGCCCTCGAGCAGCGCCATGAGCTGACCGCGCCGGTCGAGAGCCACCAGCTCGTCGCAGCCGCCCACGTGGGTGGCGCCGATGAAGATCTGCGGCACGGTGCGCTGGCCGGTGAGCTGCATCATCACCGCGCGCTCGGCAGGCTGCAGATCGACGCGGATCTCGTCGATCACCTCGACACCGCGCGCCTTCAGCAGCGCCTTCGCGTGCTGGCAGTACGGGCAGCTCGGCGTGGTGTACATCTTCACGGTTTGCATTCGCTCATCGCTCCAGACTTCAGGCCGTCTTCTCGACCGGCAGATTGGCATCGCGCCAGGCTCCCAGCCCGCCGGCGAGCGCCCGCGCGTTCTCGAAACCCAGCGACTTGAGAGTCGCCACCGCGCGAAGCGCGCGGCTGCCAGTCGGACATACCACCACGAGCGGCAGGCTCTTGT
>JBDSBD010000017.1:0-7948 GCA_039921765.1 Burkholderiaceae bacterium | reverse complement strand
GCGGCTCGAGCCGCCAGGGCTGCCGCGTAAAATGGCCGCATGCAAGACATTGATCTGAGCGCCCTGTCCACGTCGGTGCTGTGGGCCGCCTTTGCGCTGTCGCTTGCCTTTGGCGCGATCCTGCAGCGCACCCATTTCTGCACCATGGGAGCCGTCGCCGACATCGTCAACATGGGCGATTGGTCGCGCATGCGCATGTGGGTCATGGCCATCGGTGTGGCGATGATCGGCTTCAATCTGATGGTGACGCTGGGCTGGGTCGACGCAGCCAAGACCATTTATGGCGGGCCGCGCTTCCTGTGGCTCTCGGCGCTGGTCGGCGGCGGGATGTTCGGCTTCGGCATGGTGCTGTCGTCGGGCTGCGGCAGCAAGACGCTGGTGCGGGTGGGCAGCGGCAACCTCAAGTCGCTGGTGGTGCTGGTGGTGCTGGGTATCACCGCGTTCGCCACGCTCAAGGGCATCACCGCGGTGGCGCGCGTGGCCACTGTGGATGCGGCGGCGGTCACGCTCTCGTCGAGCCAGGATCTGCCGTCGCTGCTGGTTGCCTCCACCGGCGCAGCGAAGGCCACTCTCGCCGCGATCCTGGGCCTCGGCCTGGGTGGCGCACTGATCCTCTGGTCACTGGCGCGCCCCGAAGGGCGCTCGGCCGACAACCTGTTGGCTGGCCTTGGCGTGGGCGCGATCATCGTGGGCGTGTGGTGGGTCTCGGGGCAACTCGGCTATGTGAGCGAAGATCCGCGCACGTTGGAGGAGGCGTTCGTGGCGACCAACTCGCGCCGCATGGAGTCGCTCAGCTTCGTCTCGCCGGTGGCCTACACCTTTGATTGGCTGCTGTTCTTCAGCGACAAGAGCCGGCTGCTCACGATCGGCATCGTCTCGGTGTTCGGCGTGATCCTCGGTTCGGCGGCCTACGCGATCGCGACGCACAGCTTTCGCTGGGAAGGCTTTCGCGGCGCCGGAGACACGGCCGACCACCTGATCGGCGCCACGTTGATGGGTGTGGGCGGGGTGACCGGGCTGGGTTGCACGATCGGGCAGGGACTCTCGGGTGTGTCCACCTTGAGTCTGACGAGCTTCGTTGCGCTGGCCTCGATCATCGCCGGCGCCGTGGCTGCACTGCGCCTGCAGATCTGGCGGGTCGAGCGTGCCCTCTGAGGCCGAAGTCGCTGGCGGCTTCCCCGAAGTGGCGTCGGCGCTTCGGGCTGGGCCTGACGTTGCCGCGGTGGACTCCACAGCGCCCAGCCCGCGCGTGTCCGAACTCGCGCCAGTCGAACCTGACCTGGAGCGCCGCTTCGGTGGCCTGCGCCGGCTCTACGGCGATGCGGGCTACGCGCGCATCCGTGCGGCGCATGTCGTCGTCGTCGGCGTCGGTGGCGTTGGCTCGTGGGCCGCGGAGGCGCTGGCCCGCAGCGGGGTGGCAGCGCTCACGCTGATCGACCTCGACCACGTGTCCGAGTCCAACATCAACCGCCAGGTGCAGGCGCTCGGTGCCACGCTTGGCCAGGCCAAGGTGCAGGCGCTGGGCGAGCGCATCGCCGACATCCATCCGGATTGCCGCGTGAACGGCGTCGAAGAATTCGTCGACGAGGACAACTGGCCGGCGTTGCTGAGTCAGCCTGTGCAGGGGGTGATTGATGCCTGCGACCAGGTGCGTGCGAAGGCGGTCTTGGCTGCATGGGCGCTGCGCGAGCGCCAACAACTCATCGTGTGCGGTGCAGCCGGAGGCAAGCGTCAGGCGCACGCTGTGTGCGTGGACGACCTGGCGCTGGCGACCCACGACCCGCTGCTCGCGTCGCTGCGTCAGCGCCTGCGCAAGCATCACGGGGCAGCCCGCAGCGGGCGCATCGGCCTGAATTGCGTGTTTTCGCGCGAAGCGGTCGCGGCACCCGGCGATCCGCTCTGTGCCAGCGACGGCAGTCTGAACTGCCATGGCTACGGTTCGAGTGTGGGCGTGACCGCAACCTTCGGCATGGTGGCGGCGAGCCTTGCGCTAGAATTTGCCGCGTTGCAGCGCTGACGCACTCGACGGGCTGGATATAATCAGCGGCTCGGCGGGTTGTTAGCTCAGTTTGTAGAGCAGTAGACTTTTAATCTATTGGTCGTGGGTTCGAGCCCCGCACAACCCACCAACATCGCAAGTACCGGTTTTGAAGTAGTTCAAGGAAGAACGTGGGGCTCTTAGCTCAGTTGGTAGAGCAGCGGACTCTTAATCCGTAGGTCGAGTGTTCGAGCCACTCAGGGCCCACCAGTAAAAACAACGACTTGCCAGAAATGGCAGGTCGTTTGTTCTTCTAGCCGTGACGAAAACGTGACATTTCGATCACCTTCGCGTAACGCCCCGCCTCGATTCGAGACGCTGCGGCCAACAGATTTTGTGTCGCGAACTTGCCATGGCGAGAGGGTGGTGCGGCGTCAGTCGGCCGATCCCTCTTCGTACCAGTGATCCTTGCCCAGCATCACGCGGTGATGGCCGTGCCCGGACGGCATCATCGGAAAGCAGTTCTCCTGCGCCGCGACCTGCACGTCGAGGAAGAAGGGCCCGTCGCAGGCGAGGCACTCGGCCAGTGCTGCGTCGAGTTCGGACGGCTCTGACACGCGGCGTGCGCCCCAGCCGAAAGCCCGGGCCAGCGCGACGAAGTCGGGCTGCGCCTCGTTCCAGCTGTGGCTCTGCCGGTTGCCGTGGTTCAGCTCCTGCCACTGGCGCACCATGCCCATGTAGCCGTTGTTCGAGAGCACCAGCTTGACCGGCGTGCGGTGCTGCATCGCCGTCGAGAGTTCCTGGATGTTCATCAGCACCGACGCATCGCCGCTGACGCACACCACGAGCGCGTCGGGGTGTGCGATCTGCGCACCGATCGCGGCGGGCAAGCCGTAGCCCATGGTGCCGGCGCCGCCCGAGGTGAGCCAACGCCCCGGCCGCTCGAAACGCAGGTACTGCGCGGCCCACATCTGGTGCTGGCCGACGTCGGTGGACACGATCGCGTCGCGGCCCTCGAGGGCGCGCTGCAGCGTGGCCATCAACTGCTGCGGCAGGACGACATCGGCGCGCGGCACGAAGTCGAAGCAGCGCGCGGCCCGCCAGCGCGCGATGCGCTGCCACCAGGGCGCCAGGCGCTGCGGCGGCAGCGTCTGCAGCTCGGGCATCTCAAGCAAGGCCTCGAGCACCGCGCCGCAGTCGCCGACCATCGGCACATCGACCTTCACCACCTTGTTGATGCTGCCGCGGTCGATGTCGATGTGGATCTTGCGTGCGTGTGGACAGAACTCGTCGAGCTTGCCGGTCACACGGTCGTCAAAGCGCGCGCCGATGCACACCACCAGGTCGGCCTCGTGCATCGCCAGGTTGGCCTCGAGCGCGCCGTGCATGCCGAGCATGCCGACGAAGTGCGGGTCCGATGCCGGGAATGCGCCCAGGCCCATCAGCGTCAACGTGCAGGGTGCGTCGAGCCGGTGCACGAGTCGCCTGAAAGCAGCGCAGGCCGCGGCGCCGGAGTTCACCAGCCCGCCACCGCCGTAGACGATCGGCCGGCGCGCAGTGGACAGCAGATCCGCCGCGCGTTGCAAGGTGACGCCGGGCGGCATCGACGCCGGCGCACGCCTCTTGCGAGCCGGCCGGGCAACGATCGCGGCCGACCCGCCCAGCGGCGTGAGCTGCACGTCCTTGGGCACGTCGATCAGCACCGGCCCGGGGCGTCCCGACGTGGCGATGTCGAGCGCACGTCGGATCACGGCCGGGATCTCGTCGGCCAGGCGGGCCTGATGGTTCCACTTGGTCACCGGCCGCGACATCCCCAGTGCATCGCTTTCCTGGAACGCGTCGGTGCCGATCACGCCGGTGGCAACCTGCCCGCTGATGCACAGCACCGGGATCGAATCGCTCATCGCATCGAGCAATCCGGTGATGGTGTTGCCCACGCCCGGCCCCGAGGTCACGAGCACCACGCCCACGCGCCCCGTGGTGCGCGCATAGCCTTCCGCCGCATGCACGGCCGCCTGCTCGTGCCGCACCAGCACATGGCGCAGCCGGGGTTCGCTGTGCAGGGCATCGTAGAGCGGCAGCGCGGCGCCGCCGGGGTAGCCGAAGATCGTGTCGACGCCGCACGCGATCAAGGTGTCGAGCAAGGCGACCGCGCCATTGCGCAGGCGAGACGGCGTGGCCGGTGAAAGGCGTTCGGGTGAAAGCAGTTCCATGGCTCAATTTTTCTGCAGATCGAGCAGAATTGGCTTCTTGTTTTCACCTTGGTGGGTTGAGATCATGAAAAGCAGTCGTCAAAACCGATCTTCAACCGAAGAATCTCCGGATCAGGTCGATCTGGCGATCCTGCGCGTGCTGCGCGAGGACTCGCGCAAGACGCTGCAGGAGATCGGTGCGATGGTGAGTCTGTCGGCCACGAGTTGTTGGACGCGCATCAAGAAGCTCGAGGCGCAGGGCGTGATCAAGCGCTACACGGTGGAGCTCGACCCGGCCAAGCTCGGCTACAACGACTTCGTCATCGTGCAGCTCACGCTCGAAAGCCACACCGACGAAACGCTCTACGAGTTCGGCCGGGTGCTCGCCACCATTCCAGAGATCCAGGAGGCCTACCTGGTGTCGGGCGACTACGACTACTACATCCGCATCGCCGTGCGCGACACGCGCGACTACGAGCGGCTGTTGCGCGAGAAGCTCTACAAGATCCCGGGCATCAGGCACAGCAAGTCGAGCTTCGTGCTGCGCGTGCTCAAGGAGGCGAGCGTGCCACTGTAGGTGCTCGGCACCCGGTGCACGTTCGAATGGATGGTCGGCAGCCGCCGGCGGTGGCAGCTTCGACCTGGGCCAACGATGGCCACGGTGTGACGGATCGCTGCGTGGTCTCGCTGCCTTGATGCTTCGCAGACCGGTGGTGTGCCCGGATGGGACGGGCGTCCGCAATCGCGGCCGGGCTACAGCAGCAAGAAGGCGGCGGCGGCCACGATGGTCGGTGGCAGCGCGCCCAGCAGCAGGGCAACTGCGCTGATCGATTCGTCGGTGAATCCGCGCTTCAGCAGCGTGATCCCTGCCGGGTTCGGCGCGTTCGCGATCACCGTGAGGCCACCGCCGGCAACCGCACCCGCCACCAGCATGTACTTGGACGTTTCGCTGAGACCGTCGATCAGCGACCCCAGGTAGGTCAGTGCAGCGTTGTCGGTGATGGCCGTCAGGCCGAGCGCACCGAAAAAGAGCGCCACCGGCTTCAGGCTCGACACGATCGGCTGCAGCCACCATTGCTGCATGCCACCGAGCACGACCAGGCCGGCCAGAAAGAACCCGACGAGCAGCGCCTCCTTGAGGATCAGCGGGCTCTGGTGGCGTTCGTAGGCCTGCGTGAAACCGAGGAACAGCAGGAACAGGCCGAGAAAGATGACCGGGTGGTGAGCGAAAGTCACGACGCCGGCGAGAAACACCAGGTGGATCATGCTGACGATGAATGGCACCGGCCGGGATGCGCCCGCAGCCGCAGCTGGCGGCACGGTCAGATGCTTGCGCAGGATCAGGGTCACGACGCTGGCGTTGACGAGCACGGCAATCGTTGCCTTCCAGCCGAAGTTCGAGGCCATGAACGCGCTGTCCCAGTTCCATGTCGCGGCCACCATCAGGACCGGCGGCGCAGCGAACGAGGTCAGCGTGCCGCCGATCGACACGTTCACGAACAGGACGCCGAGGGCGCCGTACTTGAGCGCCTCCGGCAGGCCTTGCCGGAACACGACCGGCGCGAGCAGGAGGGCGGCCAGCGTCATGGCTGCGGGTTCCGTGACCAGCGAGCCGATCAATGGCACCAGCGCCAGGCACAGCCAGACGTGCGCCACCACCGATCGCACGGGTGCGAGCCGCGCGATCCCCGCCACAAGCGTCTCGATGGCGACGAGTACCGGGCGGGACGCTGCCACCACCATGATGACGAACACGAACAGCGGCTCGGTGTAGGCCCTCGATTCGGCGTATTGCACCGCCTCGGCGCCACCGGATACCAGGGCAATGAAGGCGATCAGCACGATCGCCCAGAACCCGAACACCACCTCCACCTCACCGAGCAGATGGAACATGCCTTCGTGGCGCGGATGCCGGTGAGCCAGGCGCTCGAACAGCTTGGTCGAGAAAGTGTGAATCAGGGCGAGTGCGAACAGCCCGGCGGCGATGATTTCGATGTTCAGCATGGCGTGGGTCAACGCAGGACAAGGACGGGGATGGGGCTGATCCTCAGCAGCGTCGTGGTCGTGCTGCCGACGATCAGGTGACGGATACGGGACTGCCCGTAGGCACCCATGACTAGCAGGTCGATCGAGTGCGCCGTCAGCCAGGCCGGCAATACGTTTTCCGGTTCGCCGGCGACGATGCAGGCCTCCACGGCGAATCCGGCGGCGCCGAGGACCGTCCCGGCCCACGCCTGCTGGTCATGGAGGGACGCCGACTCGGCGCCTGTCGTCACCAGCGCGCATCCGAGGCCTTTCAGCAAGGGGCTGTTGGCCACAGTCTCGACCATGGTACGGCCGGTCGGGCTGCCGTCGAACGCAATCGCGAAGCGCTGCGGCGGCTTGAATTCGGCGGACGCCACCAGCACGGGCCGCTTCAACGAGCGGATCACGCGCTCGACGTTGTGGTCCAGGTGCCGCCTGGCGCCCGACGTGGCGTGCGAATGCTGCCCGAGCACGAAGAGTCTCGCCTCGGGTTCCAGGTCGAGCAACGAATCGACGAGACTCCCATGGCGCTGGCGGCCGTCCACCTCGGCGACTCCCGCGTCCTTGGCTCTTCGCACCAGGCGAGCCAGCAGTGCGCGGCCGTGGCGCTGCGCCAGCGTGCCGCGCTTCTCGTCGAGTTCGCTCAGTTCCTGCAGCAACGACTCCTGCGCACCGAGGCCGATGCTGCCGCTGAAGTCAATGATCGGGGCATGCTCCGGGTGTCGGTCGAGAACATGCAGGAATTCCAGCGGCGCCGACAGACGGTGCGCGGCCCAGATCACGGCGTCGCAGACGCTGGTGGTGTACGCGGCGCCATCGACGCAGGCGATGACCTTGTTCATGCTCATGTTCCCGCCTCCTCAGTGCATCAGTTGTTCGACCGCGCCGGGTCGGGCGTGGATCGAGAACCGGTCCATCATCGTGGCGCTCGCTTCGGTCAGGCCGATGACCTCGACGGGCGTACCGTCGCGCTTGAACTTGAGCACGACCTTGTCGAGCGCGCTGATCGCGGTAATGTCCCAGAAATGCGCGCGGCTCACATCGATGCGAACGCTCCCGACGACTTCCTTGAAGTCGAAGGCTGCGATGAAAGCCTCGGCCGAGGCGAAGAACACCTGGCCGACGACCTCGTAGGTGCGCACGGCGCCTGCTTCATCGATGCTGCGGTCGATGCGCAGCACGCGACCGACCTTGTGCGCGAAGAAGATGCCCGAGAGCAGCACGCCAACGAACACGCCCTTGGCCAGATCGTGTGTCGCGACCGTGACCACCACGGTCGCGATCATCACGATCGACGAACTCGGGGGATGATCGCGCAGCTTGCGGATCGATTCCCAGCTGAAGGTGCCGATGCTCACCATGATCATCACGGCGACCAACGCGGCCATCGGAATCAGCTTGACCCACGGGCCGAGGAACACGATCAGGATCAGCAGGAAGACGCCGGCCGCGAGTGTCGACAATCGGCCCCGGCCTCCCGACTTCACGTTGATCACCGACTGCCCGATCATCGCGCAGCCGGCCATGCCACCCACGAAACCCGTGGCGATGTTGGCAATTCCCTGGCCGAGGCACTCGCGGCTCTTGTTGCTGGTCGTGTCAGTCAGTTCGTCGACGATCGAGGCCGTCATCATCGATTCGAGCAGGCCGACAACCGCGAGTGTTGCCGAGTAGGGCAGGATGATCATCAACGAGTCGAGCGTCAGCGGGATGTCGGGCACCAGAAACACCGGCAGGCTGTCGGGCAGTTGGC
>JBDSBD010000016.1:0-8553 GCA_039921765.1 Burkholderiaceae bacterium | reverse complement strand
GCGCAGGTTGGCGGTGCCGCGGGCCTCGGCCGCCAGCGCGCGCTCGGCGCGCGCCGCGGCCGCCGGGTCGTCGCTGGCGCGGTTCACGCGCTTGCCGGTGGTGAGCTGCTGCTGGCTCTCGGCCAGGTTCGACTGGCGCGTCATCAACACGTTCAGCGAGGCGTCGTAGGCATTGGCAGTGGCGATGCGCATGGCTTGTCTCAGGTGGCGCCGCAGGGCTTGGGCAACTCAGCGCCCCGCCGCCTGCAGCAGGGAGTCGAAGATGGATTGCGCGATCTGCAGGATCTTGGCCGCAGCCTGGTAGCTCTGCTGGTACTGGATCAGGCGCGCCGCTTCCTCGTCGAGGTTGACGCCGGCCTGGTTCGAGCGCGCGGTCCGCGCGTCCTCGGCGATCGCGCCCGAGATCGCCTGCGCCGACTTGGCCGACTGGACCCGCACGCCGATGTTGGACAGCGCACTGGCATACGCGTCGGTGATGTTCTGCCCCGGCACCACGCTGGCGTTGGGCAGCGTGGCAAACCCCAGGATCGCCTTGGTACCGAGGTCGAACAGCGCAAGTGCGTTGCCGTTGTTGCTGGCAGTAGACGCCGTCGGCACCACGTTCACCGTGTCGCCGCTCTTGGGCACGCCGTTCAATTTGAGCTCGAAGCCGTTCAACGCAATCGGACTGCCGGCGCTCCATTGCCCCGAGCCCGAGCTCGGGCTGCCTGCACTCAAGGTCCAGTTGTAGGCACCGGTGTCGTTCGTGAAGGTGATGGCGGCGCTGGTGCTGCCGACGTAACCCGGGCTCACGGCGGTCATGGCCTCGACCGCGGCGGTACCGCTGTTGGCGCTGCCCATGCTGGCAGTGAACGGTGACGCCGCGGCCAGGCCCTTCGGGTCGCTGAGGGTGGCCCGCATCATCGCAGCGGCGGCCGAGGTCGGTTGCAGCAAGAAGCGGTCACCCGGCTGCGGCGTGCCGGCGGCTAGCTGCAGGGTCAGGCCATCGACCTGCACGCCAGCGCCGAGTTGAGCCGGCGTGAGCGGGCTGCCGCCGACGCTTTGCTGGTCGGACAGGCGCGTCAGGCTGTAGTTGCTGCCGTCGAAACGGAGTTCATAGTCACTCGCCTGCACGAATGAGGCATCCGCCACCGTGAGGCTCAGGCCGGCATTGCCGGCATTGGTCGAGGCCGGCAACACGCGCGGCGCGCCGACCGAGAACAGCGGCGCGCCGCTGCCCGGTGGCTGGCGCCCATCCAGGCCGAGTGCCTGCTGCGCGTTGACCGCGCCACTGAACGCCGTGGCCATCTGACCCAGCAGGTTGGTGGCCGCCACCAGATCCTGGTTCTGGAACTTCAATTGCCCGGCGATCGAGCCGCCCGACAGCGAATCGGCCGGGATGAGCCGATCGGCGCCACCGGTGGCGACCGCGAGTTGCACGCGGGCCGGATCGAAGCTGTCCTGGATCGCCTTGAGCGGGCTCGCGTTGGCTCCGAGCACGAGGCTCTGGCCGCCGCCGATGAACAGATTCAGGCTGCCATCGTCGGCCCTCACGGTACTGACGTTGAGGTAGTCGCCGATCTGGCTGACGAGGAGGTCGCGCGCATCGAGCAACTGGTTCGGCGGCTGGCCGCTGCCACTCATCGAAGCGATCTGCTGGTTCAACGCCGCGACCTGCCGGGCCAGCGTGTTGACGGATGCCACCGAGGTCGTCACATCCTGGACCACGCCACGCTGCAGCAGGCTGAGCTGGTCGCCCGCCGCCTTGAAGCGCGCGGCCACATCCTGCGCATTGCTCAGGACGACCTGGCGCGCCGACGCATCCGACGGGTTGCTGGCCACGTCGGCAAAGCCGTTCAGGAAGCTGCCGACCGCCGAACCCAGGCCGTCGCTGCCGATCGGAAATACTTTCTCGAGCAGACTGAGCCGATCGAGCCGGGTGCTGTCGGCCGCCGCCGTGGACGCGGTGCTCACCGCATGGCTGGTCAGGAACTGGTCGTAGGCGCGCGACACCGTCTTCACGTCCACGCCCTTGCCGAAGAAACCGCCGCCGCTGTACTGGCTGGGCGCATCGGCCAGCTCGACCTGCTGGCGCGAGTAGCCGGGCGTGTTGGCGTTGGCGATGTTGTTGCCGGTGGTCTGCAGCGCGGCATAGCTGGCAAACATCGCCGTCTTGCCGATCGACAGCAGCGCGCTCATCGCGGCCTCCGTGCGAACGACGCGATCCGCCTGGCGCGCGAGCCTGGCATCGGCAATCTCATGCGAGTTCCTCCAGCGAATTCCCCGAGCGTGTGCCCAACGTCGCGCGCTGCAGACGCAGCGTGGTGTTGATCAAGCGCGTGAGCTTGTCGGCGTAGTCCGGATCGGTGGCGTAGCCGGCGCGCTGCAGGCCTTGCGCGAACGCGCTCGCGTTGTCGCCGGCGGCCAGCACCGGCGCATAGCGCGGGCTGTCCTTCATCAGTTGCGCATAGTCGCGAAACGACGCCTCGTAGCTCTCGTAGGCGCGGAACTTCGCCACCACCTTGCGCGGTTGGCCGTCGATCACTTCGGTCGTGGTGATGTTCGTCACCGCGCCCTTCCAGCTCGAGCCGGCCTTGATGCCGAACAGGTTGTGGGAGCTCGAGCCATCCGCATTGCGGATCTCGTGGCGTCCCCAGCCCGACTCGTGCGCGGCCTGCGCCACCATGAATGCGGCCGGGATGCCGCTCTGCGCCTCGGCGGCGCGCGCGGCCGACTCGTGCCGGCGCACAAAGTCGGCCTGGCTGATGCTCACGGGTGCGTCGCCGCGCGCCGGTGCGCCGGCGGCGCCGGCCGGTGCCGCTGCATCGCTGGCCGGAGTGCCACGCGTTCCACCCACCCCATTCATCTGGCGTTCCAACTGGCGCACGATCGCGTCGCTCAGACCACCTCGCATGCCCGTCATCTGGTTCGCGTACTGGGTGTCGAGCATCTCGGTGCCAAGCTGTGTGCCGGCGTTGTCGAGCATGCCCGAGCTGGTGCTGGCCTCGCGCATCGCCTTCATCAGCTGTTGCATGAAGAGCGCCTCGAACTGCTTGGCGGCGGCCTGGATGGCGGCACGCGGATCGGTCGCGGCACGCGCCTTCAGCGCCGACGCGGTCGGGTCGCGCAACGCGTCCAGCGATGCCAGATCGCCGGCGCTCGGAAGGCGTGAAATTGCCATCGTCAGTGCCCGCCCGGCCGCCCGACGGGCATTGACAACCCGCTGCCGGTGCAGGGGAAGATTCGAACGTCGACGCGCTTCATATGACCTCGAGCTCAGCGTTGAGTGCCCCGGCGCTCTTCATCGCCTGCAGGATCGCAAGCAGGTCCTGCGGCGTCGCGCCGAGCGAGTTGAGCGCCTTCACCACATCGGCCAGCTTGGTGCCTGCGGGCAACTGGATGAGCGAGCCCGGTTCCTGACGAATCGTGATGTCGGCCTTGTCGCGCGACACCGTCTCGCCCTTCGAGAACGGTGCCGGCTGGCTCACCATCGGCGTCGAGTTGATCGTCACCGACAGGCTGCCATGCGCGACCGCGCACGCGTTGAGCGTGACCGCCTGGTTCACGACCACCGAGCCGGTGCGCGCGTTGATCACCACCTTGGCACTTGGCGCGGCCAGCTCGAGCGGCAGGTTCTCGATGTCGGCCATGAAGGCCACGCGCGCGTCGGCGCTGGCGGGCATGCGCACACGCACCGAACGGCCATTGAGGGCCTGCGCCACGCCACCGCCCATGCGCGCATTGATGACGCGCTCGACCACGCGCGCGGTGTTGAAGTCGTTCGCGTTCAGATCGAGCTGCAGGTAGTCGCCCTGGTTCAGCGGCGTCGGCACGGCGCGCTCCACCGTCGCACCATCGGGTACGCGGCCCGCCGCCAGATGGTTGATCTGGACCTTCGAGCCGGCCGACGAAGCGCCCGCGCCGGCGATGACCAGATTGCCTTGCGCGAGCGCGTAGATCTGGCCATCGGCGCCCTTGAGCGGCGTGCCGATCAGGGTGCCGCCGCGCAGCGACTTGGCATTACCCAACGAGGAGACCACGATGTCGATCTGCTGGCCGGGCTGGGCGAACGGCGGCAGCTGCGCGGTCACCATCACCGCGGCGACGTGCTTGAGCTGCATGTTCGTGCCGGCCGGCACCGTGACGCCCATCTGCTGCAGCATGGCCGAAAGGCTCTGCGTCGTGAACGGGGTCGAGGTGGTCTGGTCTCCGGTGCCGTCGAGGCCGACCACGAGGCCGTAGCCAACCAGCTGGTTGACACGCACGCCCTGCACCGAAGCCACTTCCTTGAGGCGCATGGCCTGGGCCGGGTCGGGCCACCACAGGGCCGCGCTGGCAAGCACGGCCGCCAGCACGATCAGCCGGCGCAGCAGGCGATCGGTGGAGCGATCGATCGGGGGAGTGAGGTGGGACATGGCGGGAGCATTCATCGGTGCTCCCGATTCTGGGCAAGGCTAGATCGGCAGAACGTTCAAAAAGAACCGTCCCAACCAGCCTATTCCCTGCGCATCGGCCTGGCCCCCGCGGCCGCGCTGCTCGATGCGCACGTTGGCGACCTGCGCCGAGGCCACCACGTTGCCGGCCTGGATCGAACGCGGATCCACCTGCCCCGAGAAGCGCAACACGTCAACGTTGTGGTTCACGCCGATCTGCTTCTCGCCCGAGATCACGAGGTTGCCGTTGGCCAGCACATCGATCACGGTGGCGGTGATCGTGCCGGAGAAGTCGTTGCTGTTGACGGTGCTGCCCTTGCCGGCGAAGGTGTTGCTCGAGTTCAGGCCGATGCTCGCGCGCCCGCCGGTGAACGAGTTCGGTGAAAAGCCCGGAATCGCGGTCACGCCCGCGGCGACACCGCCGCTCTTGTCGATCGAGCTGGTGCTGATCTGAGCAGCCGCGAGCTTCTCGACGATCTGCACCGTGATCGTGTCGCCGACAAGTCGCGCGCGGTGATCCTCGAACAGCGGCCGATACTGGGCGGCCTGGAAGATCGAGCCGTTGTTGACCGCGGGCACGACGATCGGCTGCGGCCGTACCGTGGGAGGCTGTGCCACGTCCACCTGGACGCGCGGGTTGATGGTTTCGCAGCCGGCCAGTGCGAGCGCGACCAGGAGCGCGGGCGCGACCCGCGCCAGCAGCGCCAATGAGGCAGGTCTCATCGAGTAGCAGGCCACGGCGCGCACTCAGAGCTGGCCGAGGCGCTGCAGCATCTCGTCGGAGGTCTTGATCGCCTTCGAGTTGAGCTCGTAGGCGCGCTGGGTCTGGATCATCCCCACCAGCTCCTCGACCACGTTGACGTTGGAGGTTTCGACGAAACCCTGTTGCAGGATCCCCAGACCGTTCTGGCCCGGCGTGCCGTTGTTGGGGGTGCCCGACGCGGCGGTCTCGGCATAGATGTTCTGGCCCTTGGGGTCGAGACCGGCCGGGTTGATGAAGCTGCTGAGCTGCAGCTTGCCCACCGCCTGCGGCGTGGACTGGGTGGGCAACACCACGCTCACGGTGCCGTCGTTGCCGATCGTGACGCTGGTGGCGTTGGCGGGAATGTTGATGCCCGGCTGCACGGTGTAGCCGTTGTTCGTGACCAGCTGGCCCTGCGAGTTGACCTGGAACGAGCCGTCGCGCGTGTAGCCGGTGGTGCCATCGGGCATCTGCAGCTCGAAGAAGCCCTGGCCGCTCACCGCCACGTCGAGCGAGTTGCCACTTTGCTGCAGATTGCCCTGCGTGAAGTTGCGCGAGATCGCGACCGCGCGCGTACCCAGGCCGATCTGCAAGCCGGTCGGCAAGGTCGTCTGGTCGGTGCTGTTGGCGCCGGCCTGGCGCAGGTTCTGGTACATCAGGTCCTCGAACACCGCATGCGAACGCTTGTAGCCGTTCGTCGAGGCATTGGCGAGGTTGTTCGAGATGGCGTCCAGCTGGGTTTGCTGGGCTTCCATGCCGGTTTTCGAGATCCACAGGGAACGCATCATGGCGGGGCTCCGGTCAATGGCGCCGATGATGAAGCTCCGGCGGGTCGGCCCAAGCGCGGAATAGCAGCCCTAAAGCGGGCCATCTTCGTGCTTCGGGACCGCGCTACGATCCGCCCCATGGCCTCCTCGCAACGTCCTGCATGGCAGCGCGCACTGTGGCTCGCCGCGGGCGTTGCGAGTCTCGTCCTCGGCGTGATCGGCATCGTGCTGCCAGTCATGCCGACCGTGCCGTTCGTGCTGTTCGCGGCGTTCTGCTTCTCGCGCGGCAGTGCGCGGCTCGAGCGCTGGCTGCTCGAGCACCCGCGCCTCGGCCCGCCCATCCGGGCCTGGCGCGAGCACCGCGCGGTGTCGCGGCGCGCCAAGCAGTTCGCCGTGGTCATGATGACGATCAGCTCGCTGCTCGCGTGGTGGCTGCTGCCGCCGCCCTGGCGCTGGCTGCCGGCCGGCGCGTGCGCGGTCGTGGCGACGTGGCTGCTGTCGCTGCCGACGACTGCGCCGCACCGCGCCTGACGCGGTTTCGGGTTGGGAGATCAAGGCGCGCTCAGTGCGGTGCCTCAACTCAGACCCGACGCGCACGCGCGCCGCCACGAAGAATATCTCGAAGCCGCTCGACGCAATGGCGCAACGCGCGGCGAAATCGCAAGTCCCGGACCAGGCGGGCTCAGCGCCGCGCAGGTCCCTGCGACCGTGCGCTGCGGTCCTCGAACACCTCCAACGCCGCCGGCATTGCCGCTTGCGCCGGTACCGCGCGATGTCGGGTGGGTGCCGCGGCGGGCCGTCGCGATGCCTGCTTCGCCGGTGCAGACGTGGCGGGCCGCGCGAAAGTCGCGTTCACGTCGATCAGCCCGGCCTTCTGCCCGCTGCGAAAGAACGTGCCAACGATGCGCAGCGCGTTGTGGCCGCCCTGGCCCCATTCGGCGCTGCGGATCGCGACGCGCGGGTCGTTAAAGCCGACCCAGGCGCCGGCCACGAGCGTTGGGCTCATCAGCAGGAACCAGCCATCGGTGTTGTTCTGCGTCGTGCCGGTCTTGCCTGCGAGATCGCCCTTGACGCCCCACTCGGCGCGGATCGCCGCGCCGGTGCCGGTCTGCGTGACGCCGCGCATCACGTCGACGAGCTTCTCGACGAGCGCGCGATCGAGCACGCGTTCCGGCTTGCTGTCGAAGGTGTCGAGCACGCGGCCGTTGCGGTCGACGATCTGCGTGATAAACAGCGGCGCACGGCGTTCGCCGAGCGCGGCGAGGGTCGCGTAGGCATCGCCCATCTCGAGCAGCGTGACCGGGCTGGTTCCGAGCGCGAGCGACGGCACCGGGTCGAGCTTGGAGTCGCGAACGCCGGCGGCCTGCGCGAAGTTCACGACCGCCTCGGCGCCGACATCCTGCATCACCTGCGCGGTGATCGTGTTCTTCGACTGCACCAGGCCCTCCCGCAGCGTCATCATCTCGTTGCTCGGGCCGCTGCCGTCGGTCGGCGCCCAGGTGCTGCCGTCGGCGAGCACGACGGCGACCGCGCCGTCGAGGTAGCGGTGCTCGGTCGAGAGGCCGCGCTGCAGCGCCGCGCCGTAGACGAACGGCTTGAACGTCGAGCCCGGCTGGCGCCGCGCCTGCGCAACGTGGTCGAACTGCTCGCGCGCGAAGTCGGCGCTGCCGATCCAGGCGCGCACCGCGCCGCTGGCCGGATCGATCGCGACGAAGCCGGCCGACAGCCGCGTGCGCTCGTCGCGCAGACGATCCATCGCCTCGGTGTCGGCGAGCGCGCTCGCGAGCGCTAGCTGCTCGTTCTGGCCGGCGCTGCGCGCGCTGCGGTACGCCGGCGTGTCGCGCGCCAGCTCGGCCAGCATCGGCGCGTGCTCGCGCCAGAAGTAGCTGAACGGCGGTGCCGCGTTCTTCGCCGGCGCCGCGGCCTGCGCGCGCGCGGTGCGCGCCCGCGCCTCGCTCCATTCCTCGCCGGCGATGCGTTGCAGCACCGCGAGCTGCTGGACGACGGCGTTCTGCGCCAGCCGCTGCAGCTTCGCGTCGAGCGTGGTGCGGATCACCAGGCCGTCGTTGGCGAGATCGACGTCGTGCGCATCGGCCCAGTCGACCAACTGCGCCCGCACCTGCGCGACGAAGTGGCGCGCCTGGCCGATGTCGCCGTCCTCGGGCCGCTTGAACGCGAGCACCAGCGGCTGGGCGCGCAGATGCGCGTAGCGCGCCTGCGTGATCGAGCCGAGCTTGACCATCTGCGCCAGCACGAGATTGCGCCGCTCGCGCGCGCGCTCGGGGTTGCGCACCGGGTTGTAGCGCTGCGTGCCCTTGAGCATGCCGACCAGCGTCGCGCACTGCGCGGTGTCGAGTTGTGCGGCGGGCTTGTCGAAATAGGTGCGCGCGGCCATCTCGATGCCGCGCACGTTGTAGAGGAACGGTGCGCTGTTGAGGTAGCTCTCGAGGATCTGGTTCTTGGTGCTGCTGCGCTCGAGCCGGAGCGCGGTGATCGCCTCGCGCAGCTTGCGGTTCAGGCTGACCTCGTTGCCGATCTCCTGCGGAAACAGGTTGCGCGCGAGCTGCTGCGTGATCGTCGAGCCGCCCTGGAACCTGCCGCGCAGGATGCCCCAGGCCGAGCCGACGATGCG
>JBDSBD010000015.1:0-3035 GCA_039921765.1 Burkholderiaceae bacterium | reverse complement strand
TTCTTCGAAGGCCGCTGCGAAGAGGCGCTCGAGTTCTACCGCAAGGCGCTTGGCGCCGAGGTCACGGCGCTGATGCGCTTCAAGGACAGCCCCGAGCCGCCGGCCCCCGGCATGGTCCCGCCCGGCTCCGAGAACAAGGTCATGCACGCGAACTTCTCTATCGGCGAGACGCAGTTGATGGCCTCGGACGGCCGAGCCTCGGGGCAGCCGAAGTTCGAGGGCGTGTCGCTCTCGGTCACCGCGGCGAACGAGGCCGAGGCCGAGCGCTTGTTCGCCGCGCTGGGCGAAGGCGGTCAGGTGCGGATGCCGATGGCGCAGACCTTCTTCGCCCGGCGCTTCGGCATGGTGGCCGACCGCTTCGGCGTGTCGTGGATGATCATTGCCGGCGCCACGGCGCCCTGACGCGAGGCGCAAGAAGCCAAGCGCAAGGCAAGCTTGATATCGCGGGCAAGACGGCGAACTCAAAGGCGCAAGAATGCGCAATGCACGTCAGGCCGACCTCCTGAACATGCGAGAGAGGAATCATGAGCAAAGTATTCGTCAACATTGGACTGAGTCTCGATGGCTACATGGCACCGGAAGGAATGACCATGGGCAAGCCTGAATACAAGAACTGGGGCGCCAAGTGGGGTGCGCTGATGGCCTGGATCCTCAATCAACAGTACTTCCGCGACATCCACAAGCTCGGACCAGGGGGAGAGTCCGGTCCGGTCAATGATCTGGTTCGCAGCACCATGGAGCGCATCGGTGCCAACGTCATGGGCAAGCGAATGTTCGACCAAGGCGAGGTCGCCTGGCCAGAGGACGCTCCGTTTCATACACCGGTCTACGTTCTTACCCATGAGAAACGCGCACCCTGGGTGCGCCCCGGCGGGACGACGTTCTACTTCGTCAATGACGGGCCGGAGCATGCCCTGGAGCTGGCTCGGGAATCCGCAGGCAGTCGTGATGTTCGTATCGCGGGCGGAGCGAATGTGATCCAGCAGTACCTGAACCTTGGTTTCGTCGACGAGCTGGAAATCGCGTTGGCACCGGTGTTGTTCGGCGGCGGGCGGCGTCTCTTCGAGACCCTGCGCGAGCCCGGGTCGCAGTTTCGCATTGACAAGGTTCTTGATGGTCCAGCCGCCACCCACTTGCGCTACATGCGTCAGTGAGAGGGGCCAACAACCGGTTGCGGCGGCCGGTCCGCTGCGCGGCCGGCCGCTGAACCGGAGCGTTGGCCGACGGAGGTGTCGGATTTCTCGCTGTCCGAATGAGTCGAGCCCACACCACTGAGGCCTTCAATGCCTGAATTGACAACGCTGATGACTGGAATCGTCTCTGGCGAGCAGCCACGCTGGCACGAGGGCCGCCTGTGGTTGACCCAAGCACGCTGTTCATGATGGCGACAGAGTGCAATGATCCTTCGCGTAGGTTCGCCGGGGCGCGCACGGGAAAAGTGCTTGCCGTGGAGGCGCCCGCACGTGGTGCTGGCTGGCCTTGACACGTGGCAGCGCCTGCTGGAACCTTCATGGTCGACTTGCCGCATGCTCAGCAATGCCGCCGAAATGCCGGCCAACATTTCGCCGCAGCTGACCGGCATCCCGCGACGCGGGCTGTCGGCGGCTGAGCTCAGGCGATGAGCGACCCAGTGACGCAAGCCATTGACGACCGCAAACGCTGGCTGGCCCTCATCGTGCTGTGCCTGGGCGAGTTGATGATCGTGCTCGACACGACGATCGTGAACGTCGCGCTGCCGTCGATCCGCGCCGACCTCGGCTTCACCGAAACCGCGCTGGTCTGGGTCGTGAACGCCTACATGCTGACCTTCGGCGGATTCCTGCTGCTCGGCGGACGACTCGGTGATCTGTTCGGCCCGCGCCGTGTGTTCCTGATCGGCATCACGCTGTTCACGCTCGCGTCGCTGGCCTGCGGGCTGGCCGATTCGCGCGTGCTGCTGATCGTGGCGCGCGCGGTGCAAGGACTGGGCGGTGCGGTGGTCTCGGCGGTGGCGCTCGCGTTGATCATGAACCTGTTCATCGCACCGGCGGACCGAGCCAGGGCGATGGGTGTCTACGGCTTCGTGTGCGCCGGCGGCGGCAGCATCGGCGTGCTGCTCGGCGGGCTGCTGACCGGGGCGTTGAGCTGGCACTGGATCTTTCTCGTCAACCTGCCGATCGGCGCGGTGGTGTTTGCGCTGTGCCTGGCGCTGCTGCCCGCCGGGCGTGCGCAGGCGAGCGCAGAACGCCTCGACGTGACGGGCGCGGTGACGGTGACGACCTCGCTGATGCTGGCGGTCTACGCAGTCGTGGACGGCAACCGCGCCGGCTGGGCCTCGACGCAGACGGTCACGCTGCTCACCGCCGCCGCACTGCTGTTCGCGGTGTTCATCGGCATCGAGGCGCGCGTGCGCCATCCGCTGATGCCGCTCGGCCTGTTTCGCCTGCGCAACGTGGCGATTGCCAACACGGTCGCCGTGCTCTGGGCCGCGGCGATGTTCGCGTGGTTCTTCATTTCTGCGTTGTACCTGCAGCTCGTGCTCGGCTACAGCCCGATGCAGGTGGGCCTGGCCTTCCTGCCGGCGAACCTGATCATGGCCGCGTTCTCGCTCGGCCTGTCGGCGCGCCTCGTGATGCGCTACGGCAACCGGTTGCCGCTTGGCGCGGGGCTGCTGCTCGCGGCCGTTGGCTTGCTGCTGTTCGCGCGCGCGCCGCTGCACGGCGACTTCATGCTCGACGTGCTGCCGGGCATGACCTTGCTCGGCGTCGGCGCGGGCATTGCCTTCAACCCGCTGCTGCTGGCGGCGATGAGCGACGTCGGCCCCGACGAATCGGGCCTGGCCTCGGGCGTGGTCAACACCGCCTTCATGATGGGCGGTGCGCTCGGCCTCGCGGTGCTCGCCAGCCTGGCCGCGGCCCGCACCGAGGGCCGGCTCGCGGCGGGGTTCGACGCGCTCGCGGCCCTCAACGCCGGCTACCAGCTCGCGTTCTTCGTCGGCGCCTTGTGCGCGGCCGCGGCGGCGCTGCTGGGGCTGGCGTTGCGGCGCTCCGGGCGCG
>JBDSBD010000014.1:0-2854 GCA_039921765.1 Burkholderiaceae bacterium | reverse complement strand
GCAGCGCCACGCGCAGCCCGCCGCGCGCAAGGTGCGCCTGCACCAGCTCGTGGTCGGGTTCGGAGTCTTCAAGGTGCAGCACCCGCAACTCGCGCGGCGTGGTCAGGGTCGCCATGGCATCGAGTATGCCCCGGCGCACGGCGCCTTCCCATCGCCGGGCCAGGGCGCGCGCGACACGGTGGTTCGAAACGGTGCAGATCTGCACCCCTTTGACGCTTCAATTCGGCCTCAGGTCTGGCGCCGAGCAGCCGAAAACCCGGACATGCGAACACGTCGCCGCCTCATCCCTTCCGAGCCCACCGCACCCGGCCAGGAGCCTTGCCGCGTGGATGTCGGGCCCGGTCTGCCGCTGCTGGCGGCGGCCGACCTCCAGGACGACCTGATGACGGCGACCCACGACCTCGACCGCTTGCAAGCGCTGCTCGGGCACGCCTGCGACGACCTGATGCACCGCTTTCACGGTGCCAACGAACAGCTGCGCGACTTCACGATCGCACCGACCGAAGCACACGCCCACGACCGCGCCAAGGTCGAAGCGGTGCGCCACCAGCTCGGCGGCGCGGTCACCGCGCTCCAGTTCCACGACATGGCCTCGCAACTGATTGCGCACACCCACCAGCGCCTGCGCAGCTGCGCCGACCGCATCGCGCGCGAGGCGATGGGCGACGACGAAGACGGTACCGCCGTGGTCGAAGAAGCGCCGGCGCGACCGAACCCGGTCACGCAGGACGAAATGGATGCGGGCTCGATCGAGCTCTTCTGAAGATCACCCGCCCGAACAACCGAATACGCCACCCGTTATCCCGGAGAACCCTATGCACTCAATCCTCGCGGTGGATGACTCCGCTTCCATGCGCCAGATGGTCTCGTTCACGCTCAAGAACGCGGGCTACAGCGTGATCGAGGCGGTGGACGGCCAGGACGCCTGGGAGAAGGCCGGCACGTGCAGCTTCGACCTGGTACTGACCGACCAGAACATGCCGCGCCTGGACGGCATCGGGCTGACGAAGAAACTGCGCGACCACCCGAAGTTCAAGACCACGCCGATCCTGATCCTGACCACCGAGTCGAGCGACCAGATGAAGCAGGCCGGGCGCAGCGCCGGCGCCACCGGCTGGATGGTCAAGCCCTTCGATCCGGCCAAGCTGATCGAGGTGATCCGCAAGGTCATCGGCTGAGGCCCACGGCCCGATGCGTTCGCCAGGAAGAACAACGACATGGACATGATGACCCCCGAAGGCGCCAACCACGATGCCGGCATTGACCTGAGCCAGTTCTATCAGGTCTTCTTCGAGGAGGCCGGCGAGAACCTCGAGCGCATGGAAGCGCAGCTGCTCGCAATCGACATCGAGGCCGCCGACGACGAGGAGCTGAACTCGATCTTCCGCTGTGCCCATTCGGTCAAGGGCGGCGCCGCCACCTTCGGCTTCGCCGATGTGGCCGAGCTCACGCACCAGATGGAAACCCTGCTCGACAAGCTGCGTCGCCGCGAACTCGCACCGACCGCGGCGATGGTCGATGTGCTGCTGCAGTCGGGCGACGCGCTGCGCGCGCTGCTGGCCCGCCACCAGGGGGCCCACGGCGAGAGCGTCGACACCAGCGAGCTGCTGGCCGGCATCGGCGCGCTGCTCGCCGGCGAGACCGCCCCGGTCGTGGCGCTCGACCTGAAGTCCGTGGCAGCGGCTGCGCCAGCGCTTCCGGCGGTTGCCTCGGCCTGCGTGGATGGCCGCGGCGCGCCCGCCGCACCGACCGCGGTGCGTCAAGTCGAGTTGCGCGTCGGCCCGCTCGAGGATCTGTCGCGCGCCGACGACCTGGTCGCGTTGTTCAAGGAGATCAGCGAACTCGGCACGATCGAGGCGATCGACGGCGGCCAGGCCAGCGACGGGATACGGCGCTATTGCATCGTCACGACCAGCACCGACAGCGACCTGATGGACCTGTTCATGTTCCATGTGGCGCGCGAAGAAGTCGCGCTGCTGCCGATGACACGGGGCTACGGCTTCCATCGCGGCAACCCGGGCGTGCCGCCGGGGGTCGACGCGGCCGAGCGCGACCCGGGCTACGGCTTCTTCGAGAACGCGCCGGGCGCACCCGGCGGACGCGCCGATGACCCGACGGGTGACGCCAGCGCCGCGCCAGCGCGCACCGAAGCCAGCCCACCCGCCGTGCGCCCTGCCCCGCGCCGCGACAAGGCCGTGCCGGCCACTCTCGAATCCTCGACCTTGCGGGTCTCGGTCGAGAAGGTCGACCAGCTCATCAACCTGATCGGCGAGCTCGTCATCACGCAGGCAATGCTGGCGCAGAACAGCAAGCAGATCGACACCGCGCTGTACCAGCAGCTCGCCGCCGGCCTGGCCGACCTGGACCGCAACACCCGCGATCTGCAGGAGTCGGTGATGTCGATCCGGATGATCCCGATGGCGGTCGTCTTCAGCCGCTTCCCGCGCATGCTGCGCGACCTCACGGGCAAGCTGGGCAAGAAGGTCGAATTCGTGACCGAAGGCGAGGCCACCGAGCTCGACAAGGGCCTGGTCGAGAAGATCACCGACCCGCTCACGCACCTGGTGCGCAACAGCTGCGACCACGGCATCGAGCTGCCGGCCGAGCGTCGCGCCGCGGGCAAGGCCGAGCACGGCACGATCACGCTGGCGGCGTCGCACCAGGGCGGCTCGATCCTGATCGAAGTGCGCGACGACGGCCGGGGCCTTTCGCGCACCAGGCTGCTGACCAAGGCGCGCGAGCGCGGCATCGACGCGCCCGATTCGATGACCGATTCGGAGGTCTGGAACCTGATCTTCGCGCCCGGCTTCTCGACCGCCGACGTGGTGACCGACGTGTCGGGCCGCGGCGTCGG
>JBDSBD010000013.1:0-3683 GCA_039921765.1 Burkholderiaceae bacterium | reverse complement strand
GCGCGCGCATCGGCGCCACCGAAGCCGCGCTGCTCGGCACCGACTTCACGGTGCGCGCCACGAACGGGCGCGACACGCGCGAACTCGCGTCGCTGGCCGCGCGTCTGGCGGCGCAGGCCGCCACCAGCGGCGCCGCCGGCGAGATCGCGCTGCTGGGCGGGCAGCCGCACCAGATCGTGCTGGTGCCGTTGAAGGCGCCGGTGCTGGCCGGCTGGGTGCTGATGGGCTTTCCTCTCGAGGTGCGGCTCGCGGCCGAGATGAAGGCCTTGTCGGCGCTCAACGTGACTCTGCTGACGCGCGCGCGCGCCGACGCCCCCTGGACGGCTGCGCTCACCAGCCTGCCGCACGAACAGGCCGAGCGGCTGGCGCGCGATGCCTGGACCGAGCCGGCCGCGGCGCCGCAGGCCATGCACGCGGTCGCGGTCGGGCCCGCGGAGCTTGGCGTGAAGGCCCAGTGGCTCACCCCGGCGCCGGCGTTCGAACACGCCTCTGCCGATCGGGCAGGGGTGCTGGCGCTGGTGTCGGTCTCGATCGACGACGCCGTGCGCGCGCCGCGCGACCTGCAGATCGGCCTGCTCGTCATCACGCTGCTGGGTTTTGGCGTGTTCGTGTTCGGCAGCCTGTTCTCGGCGCGGCGCGTCACGACGCCGCTGCGCGAACTTGCCTCCGCCGCCGTCCGCCTCGGCGCGGGCGACTACGCCACGCCGATCCAGGGGCTGCGGCGCGCTGATGAGATCGGGCACCTGGCCCAGGCCTTCGAGCAGATGCGCGTCAGCGTGGCCGAGAAGCAGGCGCAGATTCTCCAGCTTGCGTATTGGGACGGCCTGACCGGCTTGCCCAACCGGGTGCAGTTTCGTGACGCGGTGCGCGACGCGATCACCCAGGCGCAGGAGCGCGCCAGCCGCGGCGAGTCGAGCGCGACCGTCGCGGTGATCATGCTCGACCTGGACTGCTTCAAGCACGTCAACGACGTGCTTGGCTACCCCTTCGGCGACCTGCTGCTCAAGGGCGTGGCCGAGCGCCTGAGTCAGCATGCGGTGCGCGGCGGCGACCTGGTCGCGCGCCTGGGCGGCGACGAGTTCGCGGTGCTGCTGCGACGGGGCGACTCGGCGCTGGCCGAATCGGTGGCGCAGCGCATCGGCGACGCGCTCAATGCGCCGCTGCGACTCGACGAGCACACGGTCGACATGAGTGCGAGCCTGGGCATGGCGTGCTGGCCGGCGCATGCCCTTGACGCCGACGTGCTGCTGAGCCGCGCCGAGGTCGCGATGTACGTGGCCAAGCGCCGCGCTCAAGGAGCGCTTCTGTACGAGGCCTCGATAGACGCGGCGAGTGCGCAGACCTTGTCGCTGCTGACCGAACTGCGCCACGCCGTCGACAAGGGCGAGTTGCGCCTGTACCTGCAGCCCAAGTTGCAGCTCGACAACGGCCGCATCGGTGGCGCCGAGGCGCTGGTGCGCTGGCAGCACCCGCAGCGCGGCCTGGTGCCACCGCTCGAGTTCATCCCGTTCGCCGAACAGACCGGCTTCATCCGCACCTTGACGATCTGGGTCTTCGAGGAAGCCGCGCGCCACTGGCTCGCGCTTCAGGCGGCAGGTGTGGCACTGACCCTGTCGGTGAACCTGTCGACGCGCGACCTGCTCGACCAGGACCTGCCGGCCAAGTTCGACGCCCTGCTCGTCAAGCACCGCGTGCCCGCCGAAGCCTTCTGCCTGGAGATCACCGAAGGCGCGATCATGGACGACCCGCAGCGCGCGCTGGCCACGCTGAACCGGCTGAGCGCGCTCGGCTTCCGACTCTCGATCGACGACTTCGGCACCGGCTACTCGTCGCTCGCCTACCTCAAGCGCCTGCCGGTGGACGAGCTCAAGATCGACAAATCCTTCGTGATCGGCATGGAGCGTGACCTCGACGACCTGAAGATCGTGCGCTCGACCATCGACCTGGCGCACAACCTGGGCCTCACGGTGGTGGCCGAGGGTGTCGAGAACGCGAAGGTCTGGGAGCTGCTGCGCGAGCTCGACTGCGACGAGGCCCAGGGATTCCACATGGGCCGGCCGATGCCGGCAGCCGAGTTCCATCAGTGGACCGCGACGTGGGTGGCCCAGCAGCGCGCACGGCGTGGCGCGGGGCCGGCATCGGCGTTCATGCTGCACTGAGCGAGCCGTCGGGCGAGGATTTCCTCTCCGCCGGGAGCGGGCGAGCCGCTTTGGCCTCACGCGCGCGGAGAAAACGAGCTCCGTTTGCCTCTCCTTCTGCGACGGGATGGCCGGGGCGAAGGCGCTGCGCCACCTGGCGCTCAGCGACAGTTCAGTGGCAGAAAGCCTTCCGCCACATCGGTGCGGTTGGGTCCCTTGACGCTCATCTTGTCGGGCACCGAGGCATTGCCGCAGACCCAGGCCACCGGCACGATCGGCGCATCCTCGACCACCGCCGGTCGCAGGCTCAGCGTCTTGCCGCGCAGCGCGCTGTTGGCGCGGTTGCCGAAGCGGATGTGGATCGCGCCGTTCTCGATCGTCACCGCATCGACATGGTTGCCGACGATCTTGTCGGCCGCGGGCAGCCCGGCGGCCGCGTTGTCGGCCGGTAGCAGGTGGGTCAAGGCCCAGGCCAGCGCGATCGGCGGCTTGGCGATGTCGGCGATCTTCGCCGCCTCGACGATCTGCTCGCGCACCAGCCGGCCCTGAATGCTCGGCAGCGCGATCATCGCGAGAATCGCGACCACCGCGATCACCGCCATCAGCTCGATCAACGTGAAGCCACGCAGACGCGACCGCAACCGCACCTGCGGTAGCGGTAGCGGCAACGGCAACGGCAACGCGGCGAAGCCGCCGGCGCGTCCGGCAACGGGCGACGCGGCGATGGGCGAGAGAGAAGCGCGGGGCATGGAGTTCAGCGATCGGGAGTCGGGCGTGGGCAACCGGCACCCTTTGCCAGCGCTGCCGAGGATAGCGCCGGCCGGGGTCGGCCGCATGCTGGCGCTGGCGCGGACTCGCTTGGACGGCGCCGCGCGCGGAATGCGGTGCGGCGTTTGGCCTTACGATCGTTGGCCGCGACGCCACCACCCCGCCACGCACCGATCAAGGCCAGCCATCCATGTACCTGCCTGCGCACTTCGAAGAGAGCCGCACCGATGTCCTGCACGAACTCGTGCGCAGCCATCCGCTCGGCCTGATGATCACGCAGGATGCGGGCGGCGCGCTTCAGGCCGACTCGATTCCATTCGTGCTCGATGCCGATGCGGCCGGTGGCACCGGCCTCCTGCGCGGCCATGTCGCGCGCGCCAATCCGGTCTGGCGCGCGGCGCGCACCGATGTCGAAGCGCTGGTCGTGTTCCAGGGCCCGCACGGCTATGTGTCGCCGGGCTGGTACCCGAGCAAGCTCGAGCATGGCAAGGCGGTCCCGACCTGGAACTATGTGACGGTGCAGGCGCGCGGCTCGTTGCGCCCGATCGATGATCCGGAGTGGCTGCGCGCGCTGGTCACCCGGCTCACGCAGCGCCACGAGGCCGGCCAGGCTCGGCCCTGGGCCGTGACCGACGCGCCGCCGGACTACATCGATTCGATGCTGCGCGCGATCGTCGGCATCGAGATCACGCTCACGTCGCTGGTCGGCAAATGGAAGGTGAGCCAGAACCGCTCTGCCGCCGATCGCGACGGCGTGGTGCAGGCGCTGCGCGCCGC
>JBDSBD010000012.1:0-4181 GCA_039921765.1 Burkholderiaceae bacterium | reverse complement strand
TGTTCCGCGAACTGTTCAAGAAGGAAGGTGCGAAAGCAGCATGAGCAGCATGATGACGAACCACCACCGTGCCACCGTCTCGGCGCTCGAATCGCCGCTTCCGCTGCCGCTGGCGACCCGGCCCGACACCAACCTGCCCGGGCCCAGCGACTGGTCCTTCGATCTCATCGAGCAATACCACCGCGTCATCAAGGCCACGGCCGGGCGTTTCGGCCTCGACACCTACCCCAACCAGCTCGAGATCATCACCGCCGAGCAGATGATGGACGCCTATGCCTCGGTCGGCATGCCCATCAACTACCGGCACTGGAGCTATGGCAAGGAATTTATTTCCACCGAGAAGAAATACCGTCGCGGCCACATGGGCTTGGCGTACGAGATCGTCATCAACTCCGACCCCTGCATCAGCTACCTGATGGAGGAGAACACCACGGCGATGCAGGCCCTGGTGATCGCACATGCCGCCTACGGCCACAACAGCTTCTTCAAGGGCAACTACCTGTTCAAGCTCTGGACCGACGCGTCGTCGATCATCGACTACCTCGTCTACGCGAAGAACTACATCGCCGAATGCGAGGAACACCACGGCATGCAGGCGCTCGAGGAGTTGCTCGACAGCTGCCACGCGCTGCAGAACTACGGCGTGGATCGCTACCGCCGGCCGAGCCGGATCTCGCTCGCCGAGGAGCGCTCGCGCCGCACCGAACGGCTCGAGCACGCACAGTCGCAGGTCAACGACATCTGGCGCACTTTGCCGCCGCGCCCCGAGCGGGCCGAGGACACGGCCGACGCAAAGCGCTTCCCTTCGGAGCCGCAGGAGAACATCCTGTACTTCATCGAGAAGAACGCGCCGTTGCTCGAGCCCTGGCAGCGCGAGGTGGTGCGCATCGTGCGCAAGATCGCGCAGTACTTCTATCCGCAGCGCCAGACCCAGGTCATGAACGAAGGCTGGGCCACGTTCTGGCACCACCACCTGCTCAACACCATGTACGACGACGGCCATCTGACCGACGGCGTGATGATCGAGTGGCTCAAGTCCCACACCAACGTGGTCTATCAGCCACCGGTGGGCCACCCGTCCTACAGCGGCATCAACCCGTATGCGCTCGGGTTCGCGATGTACACCGACATCAAGCGGATCTGCGAACACCCGACCGACGAAGACCGCGAGTGGTTTCCGAACCTGGCCGGCGCACCCTGGCTGCCCACGCTCGACCACGCGATGCGCAATTTCAAGGACGAGAGCTTCGTCGGCCAGTACCTGTCGCCCAAGCTGATGCGCGACATGCACCTGTTCGCGGTCCTCGACGACGAGCACGCCGAAACCTTGTCGGTCTCCGCGATCCACGATCCTTCGGGCTTTCGGCACCTGCGCGAAGCGCTGTCGCGCCAGTACGACCTCGGCTCGCGCGAGCCCGACATCCAGGTCTGGAGCGTCAATCTGCGTGGCGACCGCTCATTGACGCTGCGCCACACCCAGTACAACGACCGGCCGTTGCACGAAACCGCGCAGGAGGTTCTGAAGCATGTGGCGCGCCTCTGGGGCTTCGGGGTCGAGCTCGAAAGCGTCGATTCCAGCGGCGACGTGAGCCAGCGCTGGAACGTGCCGGCGCCGCCGGGCTGAGCGTCCTTGTCGCGCGTTCGGCCGCGCGCCGGACTCGAAACCGGCTGGCGCGGGTTCGCGTTACAGCGCGAAGATCTTGCCCGGGTTCATGATGTTCTTCGGGTCGAGCGCGCGCTTCAGGGTGCGCATCATCGCCACCGTGCCGGCGCCGGCCTCGTCGATCAGGAAGCCCTGCTTGTGCAGGCCGATGCCATGCTCGCCGGTGCAGGTTCCGTCCAGGCGGATGGCGCGCTCGACCACCGCGGCATTGAGCCGCTCGGCAAGCTCGCGCTCGGCCGGGACCTTCGGGTCGATCAGGTAGGCAATGTGAAAGTTGCCGTCTCCAACATGGCCGACGATGTAATGCAGCAGCCCCGCGGCCTCGGCATCCTGTGAGGCCTGGGTCACGCATTCGGCCAGGTGCGAGATCGGCACGCAGGTGTCGGTGGTGACGGTGCGGCAGCCGGGCTTGAGTTGCATGCCGGCGAAGTAGGCATGGTGGCGCGCCGTCCACAGCTTGGTGCGCTCTTCCGGTGTGGTCGCCCACTCGAAGCCGGCACCGCCGAACTCGGCCGCGAGCGCCTGCACGCTCGCAGCCTGCTCGGCCACGCTCGCTGCGCTGCCGTGAAACTACATCAGCAACATCGGTGCCTCGGTGAGCGTGAGCTTGTCGTGACGGTTCACCGCGCGCACCGCGTGTGCGTCGAGCAACTCCACGCGCGCGATCGGAATGCCCATCTGGATGATCTGGATCGTGGTGCGCACCGCAGAGTCGATGTCGGGAAAGGAGCAGGTCGCCGCCGAGATCGCCTCGGGCAGCGGGTACAGGCGCAGCGTGATCTCGGTCATCACGCCGAGCGTGCCTTCGCTGCCCACCATCAGCCGCGTCAGGTCGTAGCCAGCCGAGGACTTGCGCGCGCGCGTGCCCGTGTGGATCACCTCGCCGCTGGCGGTGACGACAGTCAGGCCGAGCACGTTCTCGCGCATCGTGCCGTAGCGCACCGCGTTCGTGCCGCTGGCGCGCGTCGCGCTCATGCCGCCCAGGCTGGCGTCGGCGCCCGGGTCGATCGGAAAGAACAGACCCGTGTGGCGGATCTCGTCGTTGAGCTGCATGCGCGTCACGCCGGCCTGCACCGTGGCGGTCAGGTCCTCGGCCTGCACCGCGATGACCTTGTCCATGCGCGAGAGGTCGATGCTCACGCCGCCCTGCACGGCGAGCAGATGGCCTTCGAGCGATGAGCCGACGCCAAACGGGATCACCGGCACCGCATATTCGTCCGCGAGCTTGACGACCGCCGCCACGTCCTCGGTGCTTTCGCAGTACACCACAGCCTCGGGTGGCGGTACGTCGAACGGCGACTCGTCGCGGCCGTGCTGTTCGCGCACCGCGAGCGCCGTCGAGCAGCGCACGCCGAAATGCGCCTGCAGCGCGTCAAGCATGGCCGGCGGCACGGGGCGCGGCTCGACGTGCGGCAGCAAATGGGCGGGCAAGGGTGCATTCATCATCGGTCTCCTGCGTGGCGCGTCGTCGGCCGGGCTCCATCCATTCTAGGCAGCGTGGCGGTGGCGAGCTGGAGAAGTGTCATAAGGACATGCCAAAAGCTTCTGATCCGGGCCGCGACGCGTCGCTACACTCGAGCGATCGATCCCCAGACGCAAGGAACAACGTGAGAATCGAAACCATCGCCGTGCATGGCGGCCAACGCCCGGACCCGACCACGAGGTCGGTGGCCACGCCGATCTACCAGACCGTGTCGTATGCCTTCGACAACACGCAGCATGGTGCCGACCTGTTCGATCTGAAGGTCGCCGGCAACATCTACACGCGGATCATGAATCCGACCAACGCGGTGCTCGAGCAGCGCCTGACGGAGCTCGAAGGCGGCGTCGGCGCGCTCGCGCTGGCTTCCGGCATGTCGGCGATCACCTATTCGATCCAGACCATTGCCGAGGCCGGCGACAACATCGTCTCGGCCGCAACGCTGTACGGTGGCACCTACAACCTATTTGCCCACACGTTCCCGCAATTCGGCCTCGAGGTGCGCTTTGCCGACGCGCGTGCGCCCGAAACCTTCGAGCCGCTGATCGACACGCGCACCAAGGCCATCTTCTGCGAATCGATCGGCAACCCGCTCGGCAACGTCACCGACATCGGCAAACTGGCCGAGATCGCACACCGCCACGGCATCCCTCTGATCGTCGACAACACCGTGCCCAGCCCCTACCTGTGCCGCCCGTTCGAACACGGCGCCGACATCGTGGTGCACGCGCTGACGAAGTACCTGGGAGGTCACGGCAACAGCATTGGCGGCGCGATCGTCGACTCGGGCAAGTTTCCGTGGGCCGAGCACAAGGCGCGCTTCAAGCGCCTGAACGAACCGGACGTGTCCTACCACGGCGTCGTCTACACGGAAGCGTTCGGCCCTGCAGCCTTCATCGGCCGCGCGCGCGTCGTCCCGCTGCGCAACATGGGAGCGGCGATTGCGCCGATGAATGCGTTCCTGATCCTGCAAGGGATCGAAACGCTGGCGCTGCGAATGGAGCGCATCTGCGACAACGCGCTGGCGCTGGCCAAATA
>JBDSBD010000011.1:0-3456 GCA_039921765.1 Burkholderiaceae bacterium | reverse complement strand
CTGACGCTGGCCTTCCGGTTCGCGTTCTTCAGGTCGTGGATCAGCTGCGCCAGATCCTCGATCGAATAGATGTCGTGGTGCGGCGGCGGCGAGATCAGGCCGACGCCGGGCACCGAATGGCGCAGCCGGCCGATGTAGTCGGTGACCTTGCCGCCGGGGAGTTGGCCGCCCTCGCCGGGCTTGGCGCCCTGCGCCATCTTGATCTGCAACTGGTCGGCCGAGACCAGGTATTCGGTCGTCACGCCGAACCGCCCCGAGGCCACCTGCTTGATGCGCGAGCGCAGCGAGTCGCCCTGTTCGAGTGCGAAGTCGACCTGGATGTTGCCTGCGCCGATGACCTCGCTGAACTTGGTGCCCTGCGCGATCGGGATGCCCTTCATCTCGTTGCGATAGCGCGCCGGGTCTTCGCCGCCTTCGCCGGTGTTGGACTTGCCGCCAATGCGGTTCATCGCCACCGCGAGATTGGCGTGCGCCTCGGTGCTGATCGAGCCAAGCGACATCGCACCGGTGGCAAAGCGCTTGACAATCTCGCGCGCCGGCTCGACCTCGTCGATGGCAATCGCCTTGGCCGGATCGAGCCTGAACTCGAACAGCCCGCGCAGGGTCATGTGGCGCTGCGACTGGTCGTTGATGATCTGCGCGTATTCCTTGTAGCTGTCGAACTGGTTGCCGCGCACGCTGTGCTGCAGCTTGGCCACCGCGTCGGGCGTCCACATGTGCTCTTCACCGCGCACGCGCCATGCGTAGTCGCCACCCGCGTCGAGCATGTTCTCGAGCACCGGATCCGTGCCGAACGCGGCGCGGTGCATGCGCAGCGCCTCCTCGGCCACATCGAACACATCGATGCCGCCGATCTGGCTCGCGGTACCGCGAAAGTACTTCTGCACCAGCGCCTTGTCCAGGCCGATGGCCTCGAAGAGCTGCGCGCCGCAATACGACATATAGGTCGAGACCCCCATCTTGGACATGACCTTCGACAAGCCCTTGTCGATGGCCTTGACGTAGTTGTAGATCGCCTTCTCGGCCGACAACTCGCCCGGCAGATCCTGGTGCAATGCGGCCAGCGTCTCCATCGCCAGGTACGGGTGCACCGCCTCGGCGCCGAATCCGGCCAGCACCGCGAAGTGATGCACCTCGCGCGCCGAGCCCGTCTCGACCACCAAGCCCGCGGTGGTGCGCAGCCCTTCGTGCACCAGATGCTGGTGGATCGCCGACAACGCCAGCGCTGCCGGAATGGCCACGAAATCACGGCTCATCTGGCGGTCGCTGATGATCAGTATGTTGTGCCCGCTCTTGAGCGCATCGACGCTTTCGGCGCACAGCGAGGCGAGCTTGGCCTCCACACCCTCATCGCCCCAGGCGAGCGGGTAGGTGATGTCGAGCGCGTAGCTCTTGAACTTGCCGTGGGTGTGGCGCTCGATGGTGCGCAGACGCTCCATGTCGGTGAAGTCGAGGATCGGCTGCGGCACCTCGAGGCGCATCGGCGGGTTCAGCGCGTTGATGTCGAGCAGGTTCGGCTTCGGGCCGATGAACGACACCAGCGACATCACGATCGCCTCACGGATCGGGTCGATCGGCGGGTTCGTGACTTGCGCAAAGAGCTGCTTGAAGTAGTTGTAGAGCGACTTGTTCTTGTTCGACAGCACGGCCAGCGGCGTGTCGTTGCCCATCGAACCGATCGCCTCCTCGCTGGCCTGCGCCATCGGACTGAGCAAGAACTTGATGTCTTCCTGCGTGTAGCCGAAGGCCTGCTGGCGTTCGAGCAGGGTTTCAGAGTGCGCGGGCGCCTTGTCGTCCGCTTCGAGCGGCACATCTTCGAGCTTGACGCGCACGCTCTCGATCCACTGCCGGTACGGCTTGGCCGAGGCGAACTGGTTCTTCAGCTCCTCGTCCCCGATGATGCGGCCCTGCTCGAGGTCGATCAGCAGCATCTTGCCAGGCTGCAGCCGCCACTTCTTGACGATGCGGTTCTCGGCGATCGGCAGCACGCCCGACTCGGAGGCACCGACCACCAGGTCGTCGTCGGTGATCAGGTAGCGCGTCGGGCGCAGGCCGTTGCGGTCGAGCGTGGCGCCGATCTGGCGGCCGTCGGTGAACACCATCGAGGCCGGGCCGTCCCACGGCTCCATCATCGCGGCGTGGTACTCGTAGAACGCGCGGCGACGCTCGTCCATCGCGGTGTGCTGCTCCCAGGCTTCGGGGATCATCATCATCATCGCGTGCGCGAGCGAGTAGCCGCTCATCGTCAGCAGCTCGAGCGCGTTGTCGAAGGTGGCGGTGTCGGACTGGCCCTCGAACGTGATCGGATAGAGCTTGGCGAGGTCGTCACCGAGCACCGGCGACTTCATCACGCCTTCACGCGCCCGCATCCAGTTGAAGTTGCCCTTGACGGTGTTGATCTCGCCGTTGTGCGCAACCATCCGGTACGGGTGCGCAAGCGGCCACTCGGGGAAGGTATTGGTCGAGAAGCGCTGGTGCACCAGCGCCAGCGCCGTGGTGGCGCGCGGGTCCTGCAAGTCCTGGTAGTAGCGCCCGACCTGGTGGGCCAGCAGCAGGCCCTTGTAGATGACGGTACGGCAGCTCATGCTGGGCACGTAATATTCGCGCGAATGCGTGAGCTTCAGGGCCTGGATCGCGCTCGACGCGGTCTTGCGAATCACGTAGAGCTTGCGCTCCAGCGCGTCGGGCACGATCACGTCGGGGCCGCGGCCGATGAAGATCTGGCGGATCACCGGCTCCTTGGCGCGCACCGTCGGCGACATCGGCATCTCGCGATCCACCGGCACATCGCGCCAGCCCAGCACCACCTGGCCTTCGGCCTTGACCGCGCGCTCGAGCTCCTGCACGCAGGCCAGCCGCGATGCATGCTCCTTGGGCAGGAAGGTCATGCCCACGCCGTATTCACCTGGCGGCGGCAGCTCCACCCCCTGTAGCGCCATCTCGGCGCGGTAGAACTCGTCCGGAATCTGGATCAGGATGCCGGCGCCGTCGCCCATCAACTGGTCCGCACCGACCGCGCCGCGGTGGTTCAGGTTCTTCAGGATCTGCAGGCCCTGCTCGATGATGTCGTGGCCCTTGCGGCCATTGATGTGAGCGACGAATCCGACGCCGCAGGCGTCGTGTTCGCGAGTCGGGTCGTACAGGCCGCGCTCGGCGGCCGTTTCAATCTCGAGGGATGAGGCGGGCATCGCTAGACGCCCAGGGACGGCCTGCTGCATGGCGCGCTCCGTGGCTGGAAGAGCGCAAAGAATACTGCACTGCAACAATCACTTCAAGCAACTTTCGACCTACTTTGTCCCTATTTTATTGATTGAAGCTCATGGGTTACATATAAACAGGGACATAGTAAATATCGCGATCTGCCCTTCAATACCCTTCAGTCGCGGCCGGTTGCGGCGGCAGAGCGCCGCGGCCGACCCAGAGGTTGCGGCTGAATGGGCCGCCGGCTCGCGGCGC
>JBDSBD010000010.1:0-4152 GCA_039921765.1 Burkholderiaceae bacterium | reverse complement strand
TAGGCCGAAGGCGCCTGCGGCAGACCCGCGAGCATCGCGGCCTCGGCCACGCTGATGTCCTTCAGCGGCTTGCCGAAGTAGATCTCGCTGGCCGACGCGAAGCCGTAGGCGCGCTGGCCGAGATAGATCTGGTTCAGGTAGACCTCGAGGATCTGATCCTTGCTGAGCAGGCTCTCCATCTTGAACGCAAGCAGCATCTCGTAGATCTTGCGCGTATACGTCTTCTCGCTCGACAGGTAGAAGTTGCGCGCCACCTGCATCGTGATGGTCGAAGCGCCCTGGCTGCGGGCGCGGCTGAACTGCGCCAGCGCGGCGCGGAACACACCCTTGATGTCGACGCCGTTGTGCTCATAGAAGCGTGCGTCTTCGGACGCGAGCACAGCCTGCTGCATCACCTTCGGTATCTGCGCCAGCGGCGTGAAGGTGCGGCGCTCCTCGCCGAATTCGCCCAGCAGCACGGCATCGGCCGAGTAGATGCGCAGCGGCAGCTTGGGCCGGTAGTCGATGAGCCCGGTGATCGCCGGCAGGTTGGGATAGGCGACCGCGAGCGCGATGCCCACGAGCAACAGCACCGACACGAAGGCGGCAATCGCCAGCCCGGCCAGCCAGGCCACGCTTTTGCCCACCCACCGCGCCCACGCGGGCGCTTGCGCCGAGGCGCTTCGTCTCGAAGGGGCATCGCCGGACCGCTTGCCGGCCCCGGACTCGGATTCGCTCATGAGACTCCAACCGTTGGACGGCGCCATTATAGAAAGCGCCTCAATGGTCGATATCGAGGGTTGAATCTGGTGAAAGGTTCACCCGAATCGCGCCGCCCGAAGCGCCCGAGGGTTCACCCGCAACTGTGGTTATTTGGCCTTCACTGCGTGTGAGTTTTGCAACGAGTACGCGGCTTCAATTCAGGTTTTCTCTTTGTGGCTCATAGGCTTTACTGCTAGCATTCAAGTAACTTATTAACAATCCGGCGTGCATTTCTTGGCGACCGGAAGGAAAGGCGTCGTGAGCTTCCTTGACACCTTGTTGGGCCGCAAGCATCCGCCGATGATCGGGTTGGACATCAGCTCATCCAGCGTGAAACTCGTCGAATTGGGGCAAACCGCCAACGGCGAATACGTGCTGGAGCGGTTTGGCGTCGAGAGTTTCGAGAAGGGCTGGATCACCGACGGCCAGATCGAAAAGTTCGACGAAGTTGCCGAAGCCGTCAAGCGCGTCGTCACCAAGAGCGGCAGCCGCACCCGCCAGGTCGTGATGGCGATGCCTCAGTCGGCCGTGATCACCAAGAAGATCATGCTGCCGGCCGGGTTGCGCGAAGAAGAGCTCGAACTGCAGGTCGAGACCGAGGCCAACCAGTACATCCCGTTCTCGCTCGACGAAGTGAGTCTCGACTTCTGTGTGATCGGACCGAGTCCCACATCGGTGGGTGACGTCGAAGTGCTGATCGCGGCGTCACGCAAGGAGCGGGTGCAGGACCGCCAAGGCTTGGCCGAGGCCGCCGGGCTCACCCCCGCGGTGCTCGATATCGAGTCACAAGCCTCGCGCCTGGCGATGAGCCGGGTGATGGCCGCGCTGCCAAACGAGGGCAAGGACGCACTGGTCGCCTTGTTCGAGATCGGTGCCGACACGACCAGCCTGAAGGTCCTGCGCGACGACGAGATGCTCTACGACCGCGATCAGGCGTTCGGCGGCTCGCAGCTCACGCAGCTGATCTCGCGCCAATACGGCTTCTCGTATGAAGAAGCGGAGCAGAAGAAGCTCGCTGCCGATCTGCCCGACGATTACGAGACCTCGCTGCTGGCGCCGTTCGTCGACAGCCTCTCGCAAGAGATCGGCCGGGAACTGCAGTATTTCTTCACCAGCACGCCGCATCACAAGGTGCACTACGTGATGCTGGCCGGTGGCACCGCCACGCTGCCTGGGCTGAAGGATCGGGTCACCGAACTGACCGGGTTCGCTTCGATGGTCGTCAATCCGTTCGAGAACATGAAGCTGGGGTCGGCGGTGCGCGAGAGCAAGCTGCGCCGCGAAGCGCCAGCCTATCTGACGGCGTGCGGTCTGGCCATGCGGAGGTTCGTGCAGTGATCCTGATCAATCTGCTCCCGCATCGGGAAGAGCGTCGCAAGCGCAGGAAGATCGCCTTTTTCGCCGGCATCGGTCTGGCTGCGGTGATGGGCCTGCTGATCGTGGGGGCCTGGTATCTGGTTGTGCAGCAGACGATCGAGGCGCAACAGGAGCGCAACCAGTTCCTGTCAGCCGAGATTGCCAAGCTCGACATACAGATCAAGGACATCGCCGCCCTGAAGGCTGAGATTGCTTCGCTCACGGCACGCCAGAAGGCGGTCGAGGGGTTGCAGATCGATCGCAACCTGCCGGTGCACCTGCTCAACGAGCTGGTCAAGCAGACGCCCGAAGGCATCTACCTCACCTCTGTCAAGCAAGTCGGACAGGTGCTGAGCGTGGCCGGGGTTGCGCAAACCCAGGAGCGCATCTCGGAGTTCCTGCGCAACACGGCCTACAACTCCGAGTGGCTGGTCAAGCCCGAGCTGGTGGAGAGCAAGGCGACCACGGTCACCACGGCGAACAAGGAGCAAAAGCGCCTGTTCGACTTCTCGGTGCGACTGAACGTGAAACGGCCGCAGGACAAGGCTGCGCCCGCCGACGCGCCGCCGCCCGGCCAGGCCGCCAGTGCGGCAGCCCCGAAGAAGGCCTGAGACCAACATGGCTACCAAATCTAAACCGAACAACGTCGACCTGAACTCGGTCTTCGAAGGCGCGGCGTCGCAGTTCCGTGGCTTGAACCCGAACGAACCGGGCCAGTGGCCGATCCTGCCCAAGCTGATGACCTGGGCTGCGGTGGCGCTGGTCATGGTGATCCTGGGTTGGTTCCTGCTGCTGTCCACGGTGCACGAAGAGCTCGACGCCGAGCGTGCCAAGGAACCTACGCTCAAGCAGGATTACCGGGCCAAGCTCGGCCAGGCGGTCAACCTTGCGGAGTTGCGCAAGCAGAAGCTTCAGGTCGAGGAGTACGTCATCCAGCTCGAGAAGCAGCTCCCCGGCAAGGCCGAGATGAACGCGCTGCTCTCCGACATCAACCAGGCGGGCCTGGGGCGCGGTTTGCAGTTCGAGCTGTTCCGTCCCGGCCAGGTGGTGGTGAAGGACTATTACGCCGAGCTGCCGATCTCGATCAAGGTGTCGGGTCGCTACCACGACATCGGTGCGTTCGCTGCCGATATCGCCAACCTGTCGCGCATCGTCACGCTGCACGATCTGGTGATCACGGCTTCGGCGCGTGATGCGTCGGGACTGCTGTCGATGGAGGCCACGGCGCGCACCTATCGCTATCTCGACACGAGCGAGCTCGAGACGGTCAAGAAGAACTCGGCCAAGGCGGGGGCGAAGAAATGAGGGCCATCTCAATTCGTGCGCGCTTGCTGGTGTGTTTCGGCGTCGTTGCGTTCACGCTCGTCGGCTGCGGTGGCGAGCAAGTCGAGCTGACCCAGTGGATGGAGCAGCAAAAGCGCGAGGTCAAACCCAACGTACAGCCTATCTCGCCGCCCAAGAAATTCGTGCCACAGCCTTATCTTGCAATCACCGGCGTCGAGCCCTTCAGCACCCAGAAGCTGGCGGTCGCGCTCAAGCAGGAGGCGCGCCAGCCCAATTCGATGCTCGCCGCGGAGATCAACCGCCGCAAGGAGCCGCTCGAGGCCTATCCGCTGGACAGCATGTCGATGGTGGGCAGCGTGATCAAGGCCGGGCACCCGTACGCGCTGCTCAGGGTCGACAACCTACTCTATCAGGTCAAGCAAGGCGAATACCTCGGCCAGAACTACGGAAAGATCATCCGGATCACCGAGACCGGCGTATCGATCCGGGAGATCGTCCAGGACGCCGCCGGTGAATGGATCGAACGCAATACCACCTTGCAGCTCCAGGAGAAAGCACGATGAGCGGCCAGGCAAAAAGCATCAGGGCGAAGAGCATCATTCAGTAGATTCAGCAGATGACCAGCAAATGGCGCTTTGGTGCCCTGGCGCTTGCGTTGACGGTGGGCGCGAGCGTGTCCGCGATGGCACAGAACGCGATCCAGTCGATCAACACGGGCCAGCAGGCCGGCTCGGAGGTGGTGCGTATCGAGCTCTCGCAGCCGCTCACCGC
>JBDSBD010000009.1:0-8935 GCA_039921765.1 Burkholderiaceae bacterium | reverse complement strand
GCGCGCACGCCTGGGACGCCGGCCGGGTGATGGCAGTGGCGATCGACGTGGCGCTCAAGAAAGCCAAGCCGGGCACCGCGGAGTTCCGCTCGGCGTTGCGTGACGCGATCGAGAACACCCATGAGGTCGCGGGCGCACACGGCATCTTCAACATGTCCAAGACCGACCACCTGGGCCTGGACCAGCGCGGTCGCGTGATGGTGAAGATCGTCAACGGCACGTGGAAGTACCAGCCATGACCGCCGAAGCGCCGATTCTGCAAAGCCTCATCGCCGACCGCTGGGTCGGCGAGCAGGCTGGCGTGGCGCTGCTGAGTGCGGTCAGCGGCCGGTTGATTCACCACAGCCACGCCGAAAGCCTCGACTTCGGCGAGGCTGTGCGATTCGCGCGCACAAGCGGCGTGCCGGCGCTGCTGGCGCTTGACTTCCAGCAGCGCGCGGCGCGCCTGAAGGCGTTGGCCGCGTACCTGAACAAGCACAAGGAGCAGCTCTACGCCGTCTCGGCCCACACCGGTGCGACGCGCAGCGACAGCTGGGTCGACATCGAAGGCGGCACCGGCACGCTCTACGCCTACGCCAGCATCGGTGGCAACGAGTTGCCCTCGGGCAACCTCGTGCACGAGGGCCCGGTGCTGACACTGAGCAAGAAGGGGGGCTTTGGGGCCACCCATATCCTGGTGCCACGGCGTGGCGTGGCGGTGCACATCAACGCCTTCAACTTTCCCGTGTGGGGGTTGCTCGAGAAGTTCGCGCCGAGCTTCCTGGCCGGCATGCCCTGCATCGCCAAGCCCGCCACCGCGACCAGCTACCTGACGCAAGCCTGTGTGCGGCTGATGATGGACTCAGGCTTGCTGCCCACCGGCAGCCTGCAGCTCGTGATCGGCGGCACCGGCGACCTGCTCGACCGCCTGCAGGGTCAGGACGTGGTCACCTTCACCGGCTCGGCCGACACTGCGGCCAAGCTCAGGGTCAATCGCAATCTGGTCGCGCAGTCGGTGCCGTTCAACGCCGAGGCCGACTCGCTGAACTGCGCGATCCTCGGCCCGGATGTGACGCCCGACGATGCGGAGTTCGATCTGTTCGTCAAGGAGGTCGCGCGCGAGATCACCGTGAAGGCTGGGCAGAAATGCACCGCGATCCGGCGCGCGATCGTGCCGCGCGCACATCTCGACGCCGTGGCGCAACGCCTGCGCGAGCGGCTCGCCAAGGTCGTCGTCGGTGATCCGGCGCTCGAGGGCGTACGCATGGGCGCGCTTGCGTCCAGGGACCAGCAGCGCGACGTCGCCGAGCGCGTGGCGCTGCTGGCGCATGGCAACGAGATCGTGTTCGGCGAGCGCGACGGATTCACCCCGCTCGGAGATGACGCTGCGAACGGCGCGTTCTTCGCACCGACCCTGCTGCTGTGCCGCGACGGCTTGGCCAACGACGCGGTGCACGACGTCGAGGCCTTCGGCCCGGTCAGCACCCTGATGCCCTATGAAGGGCTTGACGAGGCGCTCGCGCTCGCCGCCCGAGGCCGCGGCAGCCTGGTGGGCACCCTGGTCACACGCGACCCGAAGATCGCCGCACACGTGATCCCGCTCGCCGCGGCGTGGCATGGCAGGCTGCTCGTGCTCGACGCCGAGGCGGCTGCGGAATCCACCGGCCACGGCTCACCGCTGCCGCAGCTCAAGCACGGTGGGCCGGGGCGGGCCGGTGGTGGCGAAGAGCTCGGCGGCGTGCGCGCCGTCAAGCACTACCTGCAGCGCGCCGCGGTGCAGGGTTCGCCGACCATGCTGGCGGCGGTGACCGGCGAACATGTGCGTGACGCCAAGGTCAACGAGAGCGAGATTCATCCGTTTCGCAAGCACTTCGAGGATCTGGCCATCGGCGACTCGCTGCTGACGCATCGGCGCACCGTCACCGAGGCCGACCTCGTTGCCTTCGGCGGCATTTCGGGCGACTACTTCTACATGCACTTCGACGACATCGCGGCGAAGGAGTCGCCGTTCGGCCAGCGCATCGCGCACGGTTATTTCGTGTTGTCGGCGGCGGCGGGACTGTTCGTCTCGCCGGCACCCGGGCCGGTGCTCGCGAACTACGGCCTGGACACGCTGCGCTTCGTCAAGCCGGTGGTCATCGGCGACACGATCCGCGCGCGCCAGACCGCCAAGCGCAAGACTGACCGCAACAAGAAGGACGCGAACGGGCAGGGCCAGGGCGTGGTGGCGTGGGACGTCGAAGTGACGAACCAGCACGGCGAACTGGTCGCGAGCTACGACATCCTGACGCTGGTGGCCAAGCGGGTGACGGTGACGTAGCGGCCGGGTCGTTGGCGCTGCGATTGGCGTGCGACGCAACCGCTTGGCAGGACGAGTGAGCCAGGCGGCTTCGTCGCAACGACCGGCACCTACACCATCAGGTGACGCGTCAACTCATCGCGCGAGAACGCGCTGCGCGTTCCCGAAAGAACGCACTCCCCGTGGTTGAGCACCAGCACCTGGTCGGCGATGGTGTCCAGGAACGACAGGTTCTGCTCCACCACGACGAAGGCGGCCCCTTCTCGGCAGCGCGCGCGCAGCAGCGTGGACATGCGATCGATGTTTTCCGGCTGCACTCCCTCGGTCGGTTCGTCAAGCAGACTCACACCCACGTGCAGTGCCAGCGTGCGCGTGAATGACAGCAACTTGCGCTCGCCGCCGCTGAGCGATCCAGCGCGCTGGCGCGCGCGCTCGAGCAGGCGCGGGAATGCCTCGAAGTACGGTGCATAGCGTTGCGCGTGCTCTGCCGCATTGCGCGGGTTCAGGTGCAGGCGCAGGTTCTCGGCGACGCTCAGGTCGGTGAAGACGGTGTCTTCCTGCGGCGCGTAGGCCAGCCCTGCGGCAAGACGGCGCTGCGCTGGCACGCGTGCCAGATCGACGCCAAGCAGACTGACGTGGCCCCGCATCAACGGCAGGAAACCTGCCAGTGCACGCATCAAGGTGGTCTTGCCGACGCCGTTGCGGCCCAGTACGCCGAGCACCTGACCGGGTTGCAGCACCGCGTTCACGCCGCGCAGCACTACGGTGTCGCCGTAGCCTGCAACGAGCCCGTCAAACGCGAGCGCCGGCTGCGACGCGTTCATTTTCGACCTCCTGCGTAGACCGCGCGCACTGCCGCGTCGGCCTGGACATCGGCCAGTGAGCCTTCGGCGAGCAACCGCCCCTGATGCATCACGTACACGTGTTCGGCAATGGTTTCGACGGCACCCATGTCGTGTTCGATCACAAGGGCGGCAGCACCGATGCGCCCGGCAACCGATGCGATGGCGCCCATCATGCGCTGGGTTTCGGCCGATGACAGTCCGGCGCAGGGCTCGTCGAGCAGCATCAGGCGCGGCTCGGGCAGCACTGTCATCACGAACTCGAGGGCCTGCCGGTCCCCTTGCGCGAGCTGCCCGGCGGGCTCGTCCAGGTGGTCGCGCAGCGTCGGGAACAACGTCAGCATCTCGTCCGCCAGCGGCGTGTGCCAGCGCAGGGGCGACGCCGCCAGGGCGTGCCGGTAACGCAGGCGGTTGGCCCACAGTGCAATGGCAATGTTCTCGCGTACCGTGAGCGCGGCAAACACGCTGGGAATCTGGAATTTGCGCCCGAGCCCCGCGCGCGCCACGCGCCAGGCGTTCCAGCCGCTCACGTCGTTGCTCCCCAGGCGCATCCGGCCCGACAGCGCCGGCAGGCGGCCGGTGAGCACGTTGAAGGCCGATGTCTTGCCGGCACCGTTGGGGCCGATCAGGCAGCGCACACCGGGCCCCTCGAAGCGCAGCGACATGCCATTGAGGATCGTCACGCCGGCGTGTGCGCTGTGCACGTCCTCAAACACCAGCGATGGCGGGCTTGCGTCGACGCCGGCCTGGAACCGCAGCGCCGGTGCGAGGATCGGTGTCGTTGCGGTTTGAGAAGAAGAGCGCGCGGATCGGCGTGCGAACATCCCGCTCACGCCTTCTGGAAGAAAGCGCACGACGAGCAGGAAGGCAACCGCGACGATCACCTCCCAGGACGCGAAGTGGTCACGCAACTCTGACGAGGCATAGCCCACCAGCACCGCGCCCAGCAGTGCGCCCAGCGGGCTCGACTTGCCGCCCACTGCGGCCCAGATCACGAGTTCGGTGGAAAGCACGAAGCCCAGCGCCTGGGGTGTTACGATGCCTTGCAGCGGCGCGAACAGCGCCCCAGCCGCGGCGGCGCACAGGGCTGACAGTGCAAACGCCCAGGCCTTGATCCGGTCGGTGGCGAAGCCGAAGAACTGGAGCCGGTCTTCATTCTGCGCGATCGCCTTCCACAATACACCGATCGGACGGCGGATCATGAAGCTCAGGCCCAGCGTGCTCGCCAGCGCGAGCGCCGCAACTGCCCAGTACATCGCGCTGTAACGCTCCAGGCCCGGCAACTCCGGAATATCGGTCATGCCGTTGAAACCACCGGTCAGCGCGCTGAAGCGGTTGGCCAGCAGCGCGCCGAGCATCGTCAGGGCCAGCGTGATCAGCGAGAAATATGGTCCGCTGCGATGGCTTCGCGCGAACACCAGACGTGCGATGACACAGGCGAATGCTGCCGGCAGCAGCACGGCCAGCGGCAGCAGCATCAGCCACGCTTCGTCGTGGCGAGCCGCCTTCAGCAGCCCGCCACTGAGGTAGGCGCCGAGGCCGAAGAACAGCGCATGCCCGAGCGGCAGGAAACCCAGTTGTCCCCAGCACAGTGCGACCCCCTGCGCGGCCACGCCGTACAGCAAGAACAGCGCCACCTGGTAGGCGATGAAGTCGCCACCGGCCCAAGGCAGGATCAGGAGTGCCGAGAGCAGCAGCAGCGGGCCGGCCCAGGCTTGCAACGCTGCGAAGCGGTTCATGGCCGCGTCTCGCTGGACGACGGCGTCGCCAATGCCGTGCCAGCGCCGATCGGCGCACCCGGAAACACGTTAGGGGCGACCGAACAGACCATGCGGACGCAACCAGAGAAACAGGATCGAGAGCACCAGGACCGCGGCATAGCCGGCGGTCTGGTCGATGAACCCCGATACCACCGCCTGGGTGCCGCCGATCAGGCCGACGCCGCTGGCCAGGCCGGCCAGTGAGCCGAGTCCACCGACCACCAGCACGAAGAACGCATCGAGCAGGTAGTCCATCCCCATCGCCGGCTCGATGCGCACCAGCGGCGCCAGCAGCACGCCGGCGAGGCCGGCGAGCACCACGCCGAGGACGAAGGCGCGGCTCGCCAGGCGCACCGTGTCGATGCCCAGCGCGCGCGCCAGGGTCGGGTTACCGGTCATTGCGCGCACCCGAAGGCCCGCGTTGCTGCGCCGGTACCAGAACACGAGCGCGATCATCCCGAATACGGCCAGCAGCATCAGGAACAGCCGGTAGCCCGGGTACTCGGTGCCAAGCAAGCGCATCGGCGTGGCGACAGCAGTTTCCACGTTCTGATAGCCCTTGCCGAACACGCCTTCGATCGCCTTGCGCAGCAGCAGCGACAAGCCCCAGGTGGCGAGCAAGGTGTCGAACGGCCGCGCATAGAGCGGCCGGATGAGCCAGCGCTCGACAACCCAGCCGAGCCCCCCGCACACCAGCACGGCCAGCGGCAGGGCCGCCGGCAGCGGCAAACCGGCGCGCTGCACCACCACCACCGAGTAGGCGCCGAGCGTGACGAACTCGCCGTGCGCCATGTTCAACACGCCCAGCAGACCGAACACGATCGCCAGCCCGAGCGTGGTGAGCGCGAGCGTGGCGACCTCGTAGCCGAGGTTGAGTGCGTGCAGTACGAGGCCGCCGTCCATCGATGCGCCCGGGTTCTCAGATCTTGCAGGTCTGGCCCGACGGCACGTGCGCGAAGGTCTTCACGACCTGAAAGCCCGCGCTGCCGACATCGGCCACATAGATATCCTGGTCGACATGGCGGGCGTGCATCGTGACCTTGCCGCGCGGGCCCTGGTAGCTCGCGCCCTCGCTGGCGCGCTCCATCTTGGCAACCTGGACCACGCCGGCCTTCTTCGCGATCGCCTCCAGCATCATGAAGCCTTCAAAGACCGACTCGGCCAACCCGTTGAGGGCGGGCGCCTTGGCGCCGAAGCGCTTGATGTAGGCCGCGGAAAACGCCTTTGCGGCGGGCGTGTCAATGCTGGCGAAGTAGCCGGCGCTCGAGTACAGGTTCTTCGCGTTCTGCAGCCCGATGCCGGCCAGCGTGTTCTCTTCGATCAGACTGCCCAGGCGCACTGCCTTGTCGGCCAGGCCGAAGCCAGCGAAGGCCCGATTGAAGCTGACCGAGGAGCCTCCCACCAGCGACACCAGTACCGCGTCGGCGCCGCTGTCGCGGATGCGTGCCAGGCTCGAGTCGAAGTTGTCGACCGTGAACGGCAGGTATTCGTCGCCCAGCACCTGGGCGCCGGCCTTGGCGATGTAGCCCTTGGCCGCACCGTTGGTGTTACGGCCCCAGATGTAGTCGTTGCCGATCAGATACCATTTTTTCAGCTTGCGCTCGGTGCTCAGCCACGGAATCACCGGCTCGAGCTGCTGGGACGGCGTCTCGCCGTTCATGTAGGTACCGGCCGCGCATTCACCGCCTTCGTAGACCGGCGTGTAGAAATAGGGCACCTGGCCCCTGAACAAGCCGACCAGCGCGCCACGCACCGCACTGTCGTGCATGCCGATGAACACTTGCGCGCCGCTGCCCTTCCACAGCTTGAGCGCGGCCTGGGTCGCTTCGGCCGGCGCCAGTCCGGCATCGCCGACGAGCAGCTCGATCGGTCGGCCGAGCACGCCGCCACGTGCGTTGAGTTCCGCCACCGCAAGCTCGGCGCAGGCCTTTGATGAAGGACCGAACAGGCCCGCCGGGCCGCTAAGCGGCAGCATCGCGGCCACCTTGAGCGGCCCGGCCGCATGGGCCGTTGATGCAAGCAAAGGCTGCAGGCTTGCGGCAAAGGCCGCGGCGCCGGTGGACAGAAAGGTTCTGCGCTGCATTCGAGTCTCCTGGTTCTGGATGGGACGGGGTCGGGATCGCCTCGACGCTTCCGGCATGGATCGCCGAAGCGGATCGGTGAAGTCAGAGCACTGGATGCGGTGGTGGCGGTAGCAGCCGTTCGATCTCCGCGGCGATGGCGAGCAAGTGGCGGTCGCTGTGAGCCGGGCCGTCGAGCGCCAGCCCGACCGGCAACCCATCCGGTGCCAGCCCCGCAGGCAAGGTCACTCCAGGGATGCCGGCATTGCTGCCCGGATCGGTGTTGCGGATGAAGCTTGGAAAAGCCGGTGCGTGCTGGCCGTTGAATTCGACCGTGTCGTCGTCACCGACCACGCGCGCCGTCAGCGGAGTGGTCGGGAACAGCAGCGCATGCACGTCATGACGTTTGATGCTGTTGGCATAGATCGCCTGGAGTCGCGTACGCGCGGCGAGCGCTTCGCGATAAGCCGACTCGGGCACCGCGCCGCCAGCGAGCAGCGGCTGCACAATGCCGGCGACGTCAGGGCTGCCGACCTGGGCCACGAGTTCGGCGAGCGTGACGGCATGACCGGATTCTTCGAGATAGCGCCCCAGATCCCGCACGAATTCGTGCAAGGCGATCGGAAAGCCGGCAGCGTCGTTGCAGGCGTCAAGGCCGGGCAGATCAACGTCGACCAACACGATGCCAGCGCGGGTCAAGCGCTCGAGCGCTTCGTCCATCACCTGCGTGACGCCGGCATCCAGCGACTCCCAGAAGCGTGCTCGCGGGAGCCCGAGCCGCAGGCCCTGAATCGATACCGGAGTGGGCAGCGCGATGTCCCCAGTCAGGATGCCGTCGAGCGTCATCAGGTCTTGGACGGTGTGAGCCATGGGGCCGGCGGTGTCTCTCGTGGTGGAAATGGGCGCAATACCGCGGCCTGACACCCGGCCGACGCTGGGGCGGAGACCGGCAATGCCGCACAGCGCGGATGGCACGCGCACCGAGCCGCCGGTGTCGGTACCGAGCGCGGCCGGCACCATGCCTGCCGCGACCGCCACCCCGGAGCCGCCGCTGCTGCCGCCCGAGATGCGGTCGGGCGCCCACGGGTTGCGCGCCGTGCCCGTCACGGCGTTGCGGGTGGTGATGCCAAGGGCCAGTTCGTGCATGTTGGTCTTGCCGGCGATCAACGCGCCGGCGTCGCGCAGGTGCTTGATCACGTCAGCGTCGCGCCGCACTGGCTTGCCCAGCAACGCCGTGGTGCCGTTCGAGGTCGCGACTCCCGCGACATCGATGTTGTCCTTCACCGCGATGGGCACGCCCAGCAGGGGCGCGGCCTCGCCGGCGGCCCGACGAGCGTCGGCATGGCGTGCCTGCTGGCGCAGCGCATCGGCATCGAAGCTCACGTAGGCACCGAGCTCCGCATGCTCAGTGGTGCGCGCGATCAGGATCTCGACGAACTCGGTGCTGCTGATGGCGCGGCGTTGGAGTGCGGCTTGCAGCGAGCTGATGTTGTGGAAGAGGTGAGCGGGCATCGCGAAATCCTCCGGGTCGATGTGTCGCCGCATGGTGTCAGGCGCGCACGACTGCGAACATCCTCGGAAATGAGGAGGTGTGAGGCGGACCCTGATCGGCCGCGCGTCGTGACCCCGTGGGAGGAATCAGGCGTTCAGCCGTTGCGCCAGCTGGACCCGGTTGCAGACTCCGAGCTTGTGAAACGCGTGTTTCACGTGCGTGCGTACCGTCGTGTAGCCGATGCCCAGGCGTTGCGCAATGACCTTGTCGGACAAGCCCATGGCAAGCAGCCTCGCGACCTCGAGTTCGCGCTCGCTCAGCACGGCGTAGGCCGGCTGCGCGTACCGGTCGGATCCGGCCGCAGGGGCCTCGGCGTGGCCGCGCCGGCAACCGCGTCGCAGTGCCACCTCGAACGCCGGCTTGATGAACTCGAGCAGTTCCACCGCGTCACGGTCGAAGTTGTCGCGCCGGCGGTTGCGCCAGATCCGCATGTCGCCGATGTT
>JBDSBD010000008.1:0-10879 GCA_039921765.1 Burkholderiaceae bacterium | reverse complement strand
CGCCGCGGTCGATGAAGGCCTGCTCGCACTGCGCGATAACCGCTCGTGGGATCTCCTGCACGCGATGATCCAGGAGCGTGCCTGGGCCGTCGCGACCAGCACCGCGCAGGGCGAGATCATTGGCCGGCGCCAATACGGCCGCAAGGCGGTGCCGTCGGGCGGCGGCGGCGGGCACGCTCCCACGCGCGAGCTGTTCGACACCTTGCTGGTGTGGAAGGCCACGGTTGTGCTCGATGCCAACGGCGAGGCCGTGGTCGAGGTGCCGCTCAACGCTTCGCTCACCAGCTTCCGGCTGGTCGCGATCGCCGACGCCGGCGCGCAGCAGTTCGGCAGCGGCAGCACGAGCATCCAGGTGACGCAGGACCTGCAACTGCTCTCGGGCCTGCCGCCACTGGTGCGCGACGGCGACCGGTTCAGCGCGATGCTGACGCTGCGCAACACCACCGCGCGCGAGATGAAGCTGCGGGCGAGCTTGCGGGGCAGCGTGAACCGGACCGACGCGAGCGCGGCCGGGGCAAACGCAGGAGCGAGTGCGAGCCCCGCCATCGCCCGCACCCAGATCGTGCTGCCACCCCAGGAGGTGACGCTCGCCGCGGGGGCCGCCACCGAGCTCGTCTGGTCCATCGAGGTGCCCGCCGATGCATTCAGCATCCGCTGGGAAGCCGCGGCCGAGGAGCAGGGCGGTGCGGAGGCGGGCGACCGCTTGACGTTCACCCAGCTCGTGAAGCCGGCCGTGCCGATCCGCGTTCTTCAAGCCACGCTCGAGCAGCTCGATGGCAGGATCGAGATGCCGCTGGCCGCGCCCGCCGATGCGTTGCCCGCGACCGGCACGAAGCGTGGCGGCCTGCGCGTCGCGGCGCAGCCTCGACTGACCGGCGCGCTGCCGGGACTGCGACGCTACTTCGAGCAGTATCCATACAGCTGTCTTGAACAACAGGCCTCGAAGGCGGTCGCTCTGAAGGACGCGACGCACTGGGCCGCGATCGCCAATGCGCTGCCGACCTACCTCGACCAAGACGGCCTGGCGAGCTACTTTCCGCCGCACCTCGAGGACGCGGCACGCGGCAGCGACACGCTCACCGCCTATTTGCTCTCCGCCACCCACGAGGCCGGCTTCGAGCTGCCGCCCAGCGTGCGCGAGGCCATGCTGGGCGGCCTGAGCGCCTTCGTCTAAGGGCGCATCGAGCGCCGGATCTGGTCGCCCGCATCAGCCAAGGGCACCGAGCGCGACGTGCGCAAGCTCGCCGCGATCGGCGCGCTCGCGCGCTACGGCCGCGCCCAGCCGCGCATGCTCGGCTCCATCAAGCTTGCGCCCGACACCTGGCCGACCGCCGCGGTGATCGACTGGCTGGGCATTCTCAAACGCATGCCCGGCATTGCGCAGCAGCCGCAGCGCCTGGACGAAGCGAACCAGATCCTGCGCAGCCGGCTCACCTACACCGGCACCACGCTCAGGTTCAGCAACGAGGAGGCCGACTTCTGGTGGTGGCTGATGGACAGCGCCGACGCCAACGCGGCCAAGCTGATCCTGGCCGTGCTCGACGACCCGGCCTGGCGCGACGACCTGCCGCGCATGGTGGTGGGTTCGCTGGCACGCCAGCGCCGCGGCGCCTGGCTCACCACCACCGCGAACCTTTGGGGAACGCTCGCACTCGACAAGTTCGCGACCCGGCTCGAGTCGGAGCCGATCACCGGCAAGACCATGGCGAGCCTGGGCGGTGCAAGTGCCAGCATCGACTGGTCACGCCGCGCCGAGGGCGGCGCCGTGCAGCTCGACTGGCCCACGCAGCCCGGCATCCTGAGCGTGATGCAAGAGGGCAGCGGCAAGCCCTGGGTCACGCTGCAAAGCCTGGCTGCCGTGCCGCGGGTGGCACCGATCCGCGCTGGCTACAGCGTGGCGCGCAGCGTCACCGCGGTCGATCCCAAGGACCCCAGTCGCGCCGCGAGCGGCGACTGGTCACGCGGCGACGTGCTGCGCGTGCGCCTGGAGATCGACGCGCAAAGCGACATGACCTGGGTCGTCGTGAGCGACCCGGTGCCCGGCGGTGCGACGATTCTTGGCTCAGGACTGGGGCGCGATTCACAGATCGCGACGCGCACCGAGGCGCGCTCGGGCAACGCCTGGCCAGCGTTCGAGGAGCGCGGCGTCGAGGCTTTCCGCGCCTATTACGAGGTCTTGCCGCGCGGCAAGCACGTGATCGAGTACGGCGTGCGGCTGAACAACCCCGGCCGCTTCGCGCTGCCGCCGACCCGTGTCGAGGCGCTTTACGCGCCCGAGAGCTTTGGCGAAGCGCCGAACGCGGCGCTGGTGGTCGGGCCGTGAGAGCAGCTGACCCGTTCGTCGGACCTCCAGGCGAGCCTCGTCAGACCCGGATGAATGAACCCGGATTCCTGGATGGCATCGGGCCGGGTGGCCGCGTCGGATCGGCACGGGTGGCGGCGAGCCCGTCGCAACGGGCTGGCCCTGAACGGGTCGCCCTCCAAATTCTTCGCGCTCTCCGTGGCCGGCTCGTCGCCGCCCGTGCAGTTGCGCTGGTGGTGCACAGCGCATGGCATGGGGGTTGTTGCGCGACCCGCGTTGCGAGCGTCCTGTCGGCGTCTGTGGAGGCCCGCGTTGCATGGCACCGGCTCGCCGGCGCGGCGCTGGCGGCCGTCACGGGGGCATTGGCAAGCACGCTGGTGCAGGCCGCGCCGACCCTGCCGGGCTTCACCGAGGTGCGTGCCGCCCATCACCCGTCCGACATCACGCTGCTGGCGCGCGACGGCACGCCGATCCAGACCCTGCGCGTGGACCCCGCGGTGCGGCGCCTGGCCTGGGTGCCGCTGAGTGAGATGTCGCCGGCGTTGTTGCAGGCCATCGTGCTCAGCGAAGACCAGCGCTTCTACGTGCACAGCGGCGTTGATTGGGCGGCGGTCGCGCAAAGTGCCTGGGCCAACCTCTGGAACGAGCGCACGCGCGGCGCCTCGACCTTGACGATGCAACTCGCAGGCTTGCTCGACTCGGGGCTGGCTCGCCCACGTGGCGGGCGCAGCGTGGCGCAGAAGGTCGGCCAGGCATTCACCGCGACGCAGCTGGACGCGCGCTGGAAGAAGAGCGAGATTCTCGAGGCCTACCTGAACTCGGTGCCGTTTCGTGGCGAGATCGTCGGCATCGACGCACTTGCGCAGACGCTGTTCGGCAAGCACGCGAGCGGCCTCGACGCGCAGGAAGCGGCGCTCGCTGCCGCGCTGGTGCGCGGGCCGAATGCGACGGCCGAGGTGGTGGCGCAGCGCGCCTGCGGGGTGCTGCGCATGCAGCAAGCCAGTGCGGGACCGGAGCGCGCGGGTGTGGATGCTGTGTCAGGTACAGGTACAGGTACAGGTACTGGTACAGGTACAGGTACAGGTACAGGTACAGGTGCAGACGCGCGGCGCGGCGCGGCGCATGTGGCAGCGCGTGCGCCACGTGCGGATCGCGCCGATGACGTGCAGCGGTTCGCCGCGTCTGCGGACAGCCGCATGTCTCGACCGGGTGGCGCGCAATCCAGCGTCGATCCGTGTCAAGGCATCCGCGCCTTCGCCGAGACGGCGTTCGTGCGCCGCGGTGGCATGGTGCGGGGCGAACAGCTCGCGCCGCACTTCGCGCGCCAGATTCTCGATGCGGGCGTGAACGCCGCCGCGGTGCAGCGCAGCACGCTCGATGCACCGCTGCAGCGGCTCGCGGTGGCGACGTTGCGCGAGCAGCTCTCCGAGCTCGCCGGGCGCAACGTCGAAGATGGAGCGATCGTCGTGCTTGACAACCGCAGCGGCGAGGTGTTGGTCTGGGTCGGCTCGAGCGGCGATCTGTCCCAGGCGGCCGAGGTCGATGGCGTGATGGCGCGGCGCCAGCCGGGCTCGACCCTGAAGCCCTTTGTCTACGAACTCGCGTTCGAGCAGCGCCTCATCACGCCGGCGAGCCTGATCGACGATGCGCCGCTGCAGATCGCCACACCGGCGGGCCTGTATCTGCCGCAGGACTACGACGGCCAGTTCAAGGGCTGGGTCAGCGCACGCACCGCGCTCGGCGCGAGTCTGAACGTTCCGGCGGTGCGCCTCGGTGCAATGCTCGGCCCCGACGCGTTGGCGACCCGGCTCAACGACTTCGGCCTGGCCCTGAAGCGGGATGGCGGCTACTACGGCACGGCGCTGGCGCTCGGCAGCGCCGAGGTCACGCTGCTCGGCCTCACCAACGCCTACCGCACGCTGGCCAATGGCGGCCTGTTCACGCCGGTCGCGCTGCGGCCGAGCGCGCAAGGCTCGGGTCGCAAAGCGAGCGGCGAGGAGCCCGGCAAGGCGACTGACGGCGAGTCCAACCCAGCGGCCCACGGAAAGTCAGGTCAAGCGACCCGCGCAACATTCGGCATGGCGCTCGACGCACGCGTGCCGACCCGCGCCAAAGCATCTGCCGCAGCGCGCCGCGTCGCCCATGCTGGCGCGGTGTACCTGGTGACCGACATCCTCGCCGACAACAACGCCCGCGCGCGCACCTTCGGCCTGGACAGCCTGCTCGCGACGCGCGGCTTCGCTGCCGTCAAGACCGGCACCAGCACCGACATGCGCGACAACTGGTGCACCGGCTTCACCGACCGCTACACGGTCGGCGTGTGGGTCGGCAATGCGAGCGGTGCGGCCATGCACGGTGTGAGCGGCATCAGCGGCGCCGCGCCGATCTGGCAGGCGCTGGTGCGGCGCTTGCACGCGGGCCAACCGTCACAGCCGCCCGAGGCGCCGGCCGGCGTGCTGCGCCGGCACGTCGAGTTCGAGGACCAGCGCGAGGCCGCACGCGACGAGGTGTTCCTGGCTGGCACCGAGCAGCTGCGCCAGCGCGCCAGCGCGCAGGTGATGCAGGCGCGGCGCTTCGGCATCGCCAGCCCGCGTGACGGCAGCATCTTCGCGATCGACCCCGACATGCCGCCGGCCGCGCAGCGCATCGCCTTCGAAGGCGAGCACGGCACATGGGTGCTCGACGGTCGGCGCCTGGGCGCGGCGCGGCACTGGTCGTGGGCGCCCTGGCCAGGCCGGCATGAACTCAAGCTGCTGGGGCGCAACGGGCAAGCGCTGGAGACGGTGCACTTCGAGGTGCGCGGCGCCGGCGTGAGGCGCGCGGATCAGCCGCGACCTTGATGTGCCGCAGCGGCACCACGCCGGAACTCACCTTCGTGCGAACAAGCGCTCCATCGCCACGTCGATCACCATGCCGCACAAGGTGTAGATCAACGAGCCGACCAGCGCGGCGATGAAGCCGTTGACGTGCAAACCATCGAGCATCGACGCGGCAAAGTAGAACATCAGCGCGTTGATCACGAACAAGAACAGGCCCAGCGTGAGCAAGGTGACCGGCAAGGTCAGCAGCACGAGGATCGGGCGCAGCAGCGTGTTCAGCAGGCCGATCACGAAGGCCGCGATCATGGCCGAGCCGAAGCTCTTGACGACGACTCCTGAATACAGGTGCGCCACCAACAACAGCGCGGCGGCCAGAAGAAGCCAGCGGACGATGATTTTCATGGGCGACAGGATAGCGGCAGATTCGGGGGATGGGAACGAGGTGCCGCGCGACCCAGAAACCCTGCCCGCGCGAAGGAAATCGAATGCGAATCGTTCTCATTAGTGTTAGATTTATTTCCTTCTTGGGGCCGAAGGCGGCCGCAGGCCCCACTTGCAGATGCTGTCTCAGTTGTCGATGAAGTCGCCCGCCCTCCCGTTGAATCCGACTGGCGCCATTGCCACAGCGGCGCCAGGACGCTTGGCGCCGGTACGGCGGCAAGCCCCGCTTCCCCCGCTGGGCGATTCGGCCGACGGGCTCTCGGCACCGCAACGCCGCCTGATGGTTGCCGGCATCCTCGCCGCCCACGTGGCGGGGGTCTGGGGGTTGATGCAGGTCGGCGCGGTGCGTGACGCGGTGCGCGACGCGGCACCGATGTTCGTCGACCTGATCGCGCCCGAGGCGCCGCCGGTGCCACCCGCGCCGGTGCCACCGCCACCTCCGCCCCCACCCACGCCGCAACCGATCAGGAAGCCGCCGCCGCCACGCCCGGTGATTGCTGCCGCGCCGAGCCCGGCGCCGGCCGCTTTCGTGGTGCCGGCGCCCCCGCCCGAGCCGGTGGTCGAGGTGCCGGAGCCACTCGCCGCGCTGCCAACCCCCGCGGCACCGCCCGCGCCACCCGCGTCACCCGCGCCAGCGCCACTGCCCAGGAACCTCCCGGCCTCGGCGGTGCAGTACCTGGAGCCGCCGGTGCTCGCGTACCCGCGCCTGTCGATGCGCAACGGCGAGTCCGGGCGTGTGCTGGTGCGCGTCTACATCGACACCGCGGGCCTGCCGCGCAACGTGCAGCTCAACGCGTCTTCGGGCTTCGCGCGGCTCGACGATGCCGCCGTGATGGCGGTCGGCAAGGCGCGCTTCAAGCCCTATATCGAAAACGGCCAGCCCACCGCGGGCTGGGCCTTGATCCCCCTGAAATTCGAACTGGAGAGATGACCCGTGAACACAGATGTGGCTAGCCTGGGCTTCGGCCATTTCATCGCGCAGAGCGACGCGGTCGGCAAGACCCTGCTCGTGATCCTGATCGTGATGTCGGTGCTGTCGTGGGCCATCATCTTCATCAAGGGCGCCTCGCTTCTGGTGCGCAAGAGGCACAGCGCCGGCTTCCTGAACTTCTTCTGGAACGCGACCTCGCTCGATGCGGTGGCCGCCGAGATCACGACCCACGGTGCGCGCGATCCGTTCTCGCACCTGACCGCGCATGCGATGCATGCCCAGGCGCATCATGCCCGGTACGGCGCGGCCAAGCTCGAGGAGGCTGGCTCGTCCAGCGAGTTCGTCACACGCACCATCAAGAAGGTGCTCGACGGGGAGACGACACGGCTCGAGAACGGCCTGACCGTGCTCGCCACGGTAGGCGCCACGGCGCCGTTCGTCGGCCTGTTCGGTACGGTCTGGGGCGTGTACCACGCGTTGATCGCCATCGGCATCAGCGGCGCCGGCACGCTCGACAAGGTCGCCGGTCCGGTCGGCGAGGCGCTGATCATGACGGGTTTGGGTCTGGCCGTCGCGATCCCCGCGGTGATGGGCTACAACTGGTTGACGCGCGCCAACCGGGTGCTCGCGGCCCGGCTCGATGCGTTCGCCTACGAACTTCACACCTTCGTCTCGATGGGCCAGCCGCTCGGCCATCGCAACGCTCCCGGCGCTGACGCACAGACGGCAGCGCCGAACGTGCGCCCGATGTCGGCCCGCCCGGTCGCGGCCTGAGGAGCGCCGCCGTGACCTTCGCCAGTTTCGACTCCAGGAGCGCGAGCGCGCCGATGTCCGAGATCAACATGGTGCCGTTGATCGATGTGATGCTGGTGCTGTTGGTGATCTTCATCATCACCGCGCCGCTGCTCACCCAGGCGGTCAAGCTCGAGCTGCCCCAGGCAAGCTCGCAGGTCAACGACCTGCGCCCCGAAAAGATCGACTTCGCGATCGACGCCACCGGCCTGCTCTACTGGAACGGCGAGGCCGTGACGCGCGCCGAGGCGGGCCGGCGCTTCGAGGACGAAGGCCACAAGCAGCCGCAGCCCGAGATCCATCTGCGCGCCGATCAATCCGTGGCCTACCGCTTCGTCGCGCAGACGCTGGCCGATGCGTCCAAGTCCGGGTTGACCAAAATCGGCTTCATCAGCGAGCCCGAAGCGGCGAAGTGAGCGCAATCGACGACCGTGGGCCGGGCAGCGCCACCGCCCCCACCGACGCCGCCCGCGTCGTTGCGGGCGCGCTCGCGGCTGCAGCGTCCGTCAGCGTGCCGGCACCCGTGCCAGCCGCAGCGGGTGCGCAATCGCCTCTCTTGATGACCGCCACCCGAACCGCGCCGGCAGCCCGGCCACGCTCGGTGCGCGTGTCGAGCGCGCAGTTGTTCGCTGGGGCCCACGAAGTGCTGATCGAGCACCGCGGCGCGCTCTACCGTCTCAAGCAGACCTCACTCGGGAAGCTGATTCTCACGAAATAGCTCCAGGACTCCACACCCTCTCCCGCACCAGCCCGCCGCCGCCAGCCCGTGCTTCATCCCAAAGGAAACGCACCGTGCCGCGCAAGACTCCCGCTTCATCCCCTCGCCCCTCCCACTCCCGCGCGCACCGCGCCGCAAGCGCGGCGCCTGCCTCGGCGCTGCGGATGCTGCCGCTCGGTGCGCTCGCCGCGGGCTTCGGCCTGCTGAGCGCCGCGGCCGTGGCGCAGACGCCGCCGGTCGCGCCAGCCAGCGCTGCGTCCGCCGCCGCACCCGCTGAGACCATGCTGCAGCCGATTTCGGTCAAGGCCCGCGTCGAGACCGATGCCAACTCGCTGCGCGCCACCACCACCCGCATCGGCAAGGGCAAGCAGGAGCTGCGCGACATTCCCCAGGCCATGACCGTTGTCACCGAGCGCCTCATCGGCGACCGCAACCTGGACGACTTCAAGGACGTGCTGCGCAGCACCGCCGGCATCACCTTCCAGGCCGGCGAGACCGGCGAAGAAGACATTCGCCTGCGCGGCTTCTCGCTTGGCCAGACCGGCGACATCTACGTCGACGGCATTCGCGACGCGGCGCTGTACGAGCGCGATACCTTCAACAACGACCGTGTCGAAGTGCTCAAGGGCTCGGCCTCGATGCTGTTCGGCCGCGGCTCGACCGGCGGCGTGGTCAACCAGGTCAACAAGCTGCCCTTCCTGATGAACCAGCAGGAGGTGACCGCCACCATCGGCTCGGGCAACGAGCGCCGGGCCACGGCCGACTTCAACCTCACGACCGGACAGGACGCGGCGCTGCGCCTCAACGCGGTGGTGCACGAGGCCGACAACTGGGGCGCCAAGGTTCGCAAGAAAGGGGTCGCGCCGAGCTTGCGCTGGGGCATCGGCACCGCCGACGAATTCACAGTGAGCCTGTACCACCTCGAGTTCGACAACGTTCCGCTTTACAACCATCCCTGGTTCATCGTCGACGGCCGGCTCAAGCCCACGCTGCCGGCGAAGAACTTCTACGGCCTCGACAGCGACTACAACAAGGGCTCGGCCACCTACGCGACACTCGCTCACACGCACCGCTTCGCCGACGGCGGTGAACTGACGACGCGACTACGCCACGGCCGCTACGAGCGTGAGCTGTGGGCCAGCGTGATCCGCTTCGGCCAGACCCACGGCGTGCCCACCACCATCGACAACCTCGGCCCCTCGACGATCGTGACGCGTTCGCCCAAAGGTCGAATCGGCATCAGCGAAACCACCTTCCTCCAGACCGACTACAGCAACCGATTCGACTGGCTGGGCAAGCGCCACAACCTGCTCACGGGCATCGACCTCGCCAACGAGGATGCCGATCGCAACAACAACTTCGCGGGCCCGACGAGCGGTCTCGGCACAACCGTCGGCACGCCGAACAACGGCGACTCACGCGTCGATCCGCGCGGCGATCCGGCCTTCAACACCTTCAACGCGCGCTCCCTCGGCCTGTACGTCCAGGACACGCTGGAACTCACGCCGACCGTCAAGCTGATCGGCGGCCTGCGCTACGACCACTTCAAGGCGCGCTACGACACCGTGGCGGTCGGCGCCACCCCGGCCACGAGCTACTCGCGCTCCGACTCGCTGTGGAGTCCGCGCCTGGGCGCGCTGTACCAGCCCAACGACTGGGCCTCGTACCACGTCTCTTTCGGCACCTCGTACAACACATCCGGTGACACCTACCAGTTCGCGGTTCGCGGCCCGAAGCAGGTGACGGCCAACACGCCACCCGAGAAGAGCCGCAACCTCGAGGTCGGCGGCAAGTTCGATCTGTTCGAGCGCCGGCTGTCGCTGGGCACCGCGGTGTTCTATGCCGAGAAGTACAACGAGCGCAACACCGATCCGGACAGCGCGGCCACGCAGGAGCTGTTGTCCGGCAAGCGCCACGCCGCGGGCATGGAGCTCGACATCGCGGGGCGCATCACGCCGGCCTGGGAAGCCTTCCTGTCGTACACCTGGATTCCGCTGGCCAGGATCGACAAGAGCAACCAGGTGCTCGCCGCCAGCGGCGGTGGCGCGCAGGTCGAAGGCGATCGCCCCGGCCTCACGCCCAAGCACAGCGCCAGCCTGTGGACCACCTACAAGGTGACGCCGAAACTGCGTGTCGGCGGCGGCCTCAACTACCGCGGCAGCCAGAATCCGGAAGGCAACCGCGCGGTGACGGTCGACAGCTTCGTCACCGCCGACCTGATGGCCGAGTACACCTTCACCGACCGGCTGTCGCTGAAGTTCAACGTCGCCAACGTCACCGACGAGCTCTACGCCGACATGTTGTACCGTGGCTTCTACGGCCCCGGCGCACCGCGCACCGCGCAGCTCACCCTGAAAGCGAAGTTCTAGAAAAGAGCGAAACAGCGGCACGGCAGGCGGCCCGCCGCATCACCCGGCAACCATCACCATGCTGCTGCATCTGAAGAATGTTCTGAGCGCCGACGAACTGCGCCAGGCGCGCGCCACGCTCGACGGCGCCGCCTGGACCGACGGTCGCGCCACGGCCGGAACGCAGGCCGTGCAAGCCAAGAACAACCAGCAACTGCCGCAGGCGAGCGATGCGGCACGCACGCTGCAGGCGCTGGTGCTGCAGGCGCTGAACCGCCACGCCCTGTTCTTCTCGGCCGCGCTGCCGAAGAAGATCTTCAACCCGCTGTTCAACCGCTACGGCGGCACCACCAACCACTACGGCCAGCACGTCGACGGCGCCGTGATGCATTCGGCCACCACCGGCGAGCGGGTGCGCTCGGATGTGAGCTGCACGCTTTTCCTCGCCGACCCGCTCGACTACGACGGCGGCGAGCTCGTCGTCGTCGACCCCTTGGGCAGCCAGCGCATCAAGCTGCCCGCCGGCGA
>JBDSBD010000007.1:0-16728 GCA_039921765.1 Burkholderiaceae bacterium | reverse complement strand
AGACCTGGGCCCTGCAACTCCCGCGCATGGTCGACACCGTGGTCACGACGCTGAGCCTGGCGCTCGCAATCAGCCTGGTCGCCGTGCTGCTGACGGTCGCCTGCCTGGAGGCCGAGACGCGCCGCGGCCATGCGCCGACCCGGCGCGCGTTGTGGCTGGTCTACACCCCACTGCTGGTGCCGCAGATCGCTTTCCTCTACGGATTCCAGGTCGCCTTGGTGAAGCTGAGCCTGGACGGTCGCTGGTTCGCCGTGGCCTGGTCGCACCTGGTTTTCGTGCTGCCGTACGCCTTTCTTTCGCTGGCCGACCCCTGGCGCGCACTCGATCCGCGCTATGCCCGCACCGCCGCGGCGCTGGGCGTGACGCCGTGGTGCGTGCTGTGGCGCGTGCGCCTGCCGATGCTGCTAAAGCCGACGCTGCTCGCCGTGGCGATCGGCTGCGCGGTGAGCGTTGGCCAGTACCTGCCGACGCTGTTCGCCGGAGCGGGCCGGGTGGCGACGCTGACGACCGAAGCGGTCACGCTGTCCTCCGGTGCGGACCCCCGCATCATGGGTGTCTACGCCTTTCTGCAGACCGGGATCCCCTGGGTCATCTACGGCGCGGCCTGGGCCTTGCCGGCGTTGCTGTACCTGCGCCGCAAGGGCATGGCATGACGACCGGCACGGCGCAGACCCTGAGCCTGCGCGATGTCCGCATCGCATTGCCGGAGCGCGAGCTGATCCGGCATCTGTCGATCGACATCGCCCCGGGCCAGGTCGTGACGGTGATGGGCGCCAGTGGTTCGGGCAAATCGAGCCTGCTGGCCTACATCGGCGGGTTCCTGCACGCGCCCTTCGTCGCCACCGGAGAGGTGTCGATCGGCGCACACCGCCTGAACGATGCGCCACCGCATGCGCGCCGCGCCGGCATCCTGTTTCAGGACGCGCTGTTGTTCCCGCACCTGTCGGCGGCCGGCAACCTGCTGTTCGGCATGCCGGCCTCGAGGCTCTCACGCGCCGCACGGCGCCGCCTGGTGAACGAAGCGCTTTCGGATGCAGGCCTCGAGGGCTATGGCGAACGCGACCCCGCCACCTTGTCCGGCGGCCAGCGGGCCCGTGTGGCGCTTCTGCGCACCCTGCTGTCCGAGCCGCAGCTGCTGTTGCTCGACGAGCCCTTCGGCAAGCTCGATGCCGCACTTCGGGAGGACTTTCGACACTTCGTGTTCGCGCATGCACGTCGCCTCGGTCTCCCGACACTGATGGTGACCCACGACGCGGCCGACGCCGAGGCCGCGGGCGGGCCGGTGGTGGTGCTTGAATGACGCACGACGCCACCGGAGTCGAGCAGCGACTCGCGACCGCGATGAAACAGGCCTCACTGCGCTGGGCCGGCTCCGACCTTGAAGTCCTGCCCGACAGCGGCCTCGCCCACACCCACGTGCGGCTCGTCGGCCACGGCGCGCTGGCGCGCATCCCGAAGCAAAGCCAGATGGACCTCCCGCCCGAGGCGAACCTGGCCTACCAGGCCGCGTGCTTCGAGCGCGCCGGCCCCAGCGGTCACACGCCCCGGCTGATCGAGGTCCTGCCACCTTGCGAGGCGTTGCCGCGGGGCGCGCTGATCGTCGAAGAGATCGTCGGACGCCGTGCCGTGTTGCCGCATGACCTGGCGGCCCTCGCCACGGCGCTGGCGCGCCTCCATCAACTGCCGTTGCCGGCGCAAGCCGCGCGCGCGCCGTTGACGTCGGCGCTCGATCCGATGACCGACCTGCTCGCCGAGATCGAAGCCCAGGCGGCGTGGCTGGACGCCGCGCAGCTCGAGCCGAGGGCGAGGCGCCGCATCGACGCCGAGATCGATCGCTATCGGACGCTGTGCGCGCAGCCGCTGCGCGCCCCGCTGAGCCTGATCTCGTTCGACGCTCACCCAGGCAACTTCATGGTCCGTGCCGATGGTCGCGCGGTCCTCGTCGATCTGGAGAAGTGCCGCTTCAGCCATGCGTCGCTCGACCTGGCCCACGCGACGCTCTACACCTCGACCACCTGGGACGCAGCGAGCCACACAGCGCTCAGTGTTGACGAGGTCGCAGGCGCCTACGCAGTGTGGTCGCGTCAGATCGGCCCGGCGGCAACCGCATCGAGCCCTTGGCATCTGCCGCTGCGCCGCGCGATGTGGTTGTGGTCGATCACCTGGTGCGCAAAATGGCGGGTCGCGTCGAGGGCCACGAGTCCGCGCGGGGCCCGCGGCGAAGACTGGTCGAGCCAGCTCAGCGCACCGGCACTGATCGCGCACGTGCGCGGCCGGGTCGACCACTACCTGAGCACGCCGGTCGTCGAACAGGTGCTGGGCGAAATCGACGCGCTCGAAAAGGCGATGCCGCGAACACAGGACCAGGACACCGCCGTCATGATCGGACCGCACCGACCATGATCGATCGACAAGCCACTGCACTGATCCGTCCCGCCCTCGACGGACTCGCGCGTCACCTGGTGCGGCGCGGGATCGGTGCCGATGCACTGACCTTCACCGGGCTGGCGGTCGGCTGGGCCGCCGCGGGCGCGATCGCGCTGCAGTCCTTCGGGCTCGGTGCCGCACTGATCCTCGTCTCGCGGCTCTTCGACGGCCTCGATGGTGCGGTTGCACGCGCCACGACACCGACGGACCGCGGCGGCTTTCTCGACATCAGCCTCGATTTCCTCTTCTATCCGGCGATCCCTCTTGCCTTCGCGATCGCGGACCCGGGCGACAACGCGCTGGCGGCGGCCGTGCTGCTTGCCGCGTTCGTCGGCACCGGCACGTGCTTCCTCGCATTCGCGACGATCGCCGCCAAGCGCGGGCTGACCAGCATCGACTACCCGGACAAATCGCTCTACTTTCCTGGCGGGCTGACCGAGGCCACCGAGACGCTCGCGTTCTTCATCGCCATGTGCATCTGGCCGCAGCATTTCGCGTCACTCGCCTTCCTGTTTGCCGCGCTGTGCGCGGTGACGATCGTGACCCGCATCTTCTGGGGCTGGCAGGCATTCCGTCCGGACATCGACCCAGGAGCCGAACCATGAGTACAGGCAAACGTTGGGGCCTGCTGGCCGTGCTGGTGCTGGCGATCGTGGCGTTCTTCGCGCTCGGTCTGGGGCGCTACCTGAGTCTGGAGTTCATCAAGAGCCAGCAGGGCCAGCTCGAAGCCTGGCGCGCCGCCCATCCGCTCGAGGCGGCGCTGACCTTCTTCGGCATCTACATTGCCGTCACCGCACTCTCGCTGCCCGGCGCGACCATCCTGACACTCGCCGCCGGCGCGATCTTCGGGCTCGGATGGGGCAGCCTGATCGTGTCGTTCGCGGCCTCCATCGGTGCAACGCTCGCGTTCCTGATCGCGCGCGTGGTGCTCCGCGACTGGGTCCAGGCACGCTTCGCAGGAAAGCTGGTCGCGATCAACGACGGCGTGCGCAAGGACGGAGCCTTCTACCTCTTCACGCTGCGCGTGGTCCCGCTGTTCCCGTTCTTCCTCGTCAACCTCGCGATGGGCCTGACCCACATCCGGGTGCTGACGTTCTATGGGATCAGCCAGATCGGCATGCTGCTTGGCACGCTGGTCTACGTGAACGCCGGAACCCAGCTCGCACGCATCGACAGACTCTCCGACGCGGCTTCGCCCGGGGTGCTCGCCTCCCTGGCGCTGCTCGGACTCTTCCCGCTGATCGCGAAGAAGGGCATGGACCTGTTCAGGGCGCGACACCTCACCCGTCGCTGGAACAAGCCGGTCCGCTTCGATCGCAACCTGGTGGTCATCGGCGCCGGATCGGCCGGTCTGGTGTCGGCCTACATCGCCGCCGCGGTCAAGGCCAAGGTGACGCTGGTCGAGAAGCATCGTCTCGGCGGCGACTGCCTGTACACCGGCTGCGTTCCGTCGAAGGCGTTGATCCGCTCCGCCCGGTTCCTGTCGCACGTGAACCGGGCGCGTGAGTTCGGCATGCGTTCGGCCCACGTCGAGTTCGACTTCGCCGACGCGATGGAGCGCGTGCAACGCGTCGTGCAGACCATTGCCCCGCACGATTCGATCGAGCGCTATACCGCACTCGGCGTCGATGTGGTCCTGGGAACGGCTCGCATCGTCTCGCCCTGGGAGGTCGAGGTCACGCATGCCGGCGGGCAAGTCCAACGACTGACCACGCGCAGCATCGTCATCGCCACCGGGGCGCGCCCGTTCGTGCCGCCGATCCCGGGCATCGATCAGGTCGAGGTGCTCACCTCCGACAACGTCTGGAACCTCAGGCAGCGGCCCGACCGGCTGGTCGTGCTCGGAGGCGGCCCGATCGGCAGTGAACTGGCGCAGACCTTTGCCCGCCTCGGTTCGCAGGTCACGCAGGTGGAGATGGCGCCGCGCCTGCTGATGCGTGAGGATGAGGACGCCTCGGATCTGGTGGCGGCGCGGTTTCGCGGCGAGGGCATCGACCTGCGCCTCAATCACACCGCCAAGCGCATCGAGGTGGTGGACGGCGAGAAGGTGCTGATCGCCGAGCACGAGCAGCGCGAGGTGCGCATCCGATTCGATGCGCTGCTGGTCGCGGTAGGTCGCAGCGCCAACCTGAAAGGCTTCGGACTTGAGGAACTGGGCGTCACCACCGGCCGCACGGTCGAGGTCAATGCCTATCTGCAGACCAATTTCCCGAACATCTATGCGGCGGGTGACGTGGCGGGCCCGTATCAGTTCACGCACACCGCGGCGCACCAGGCCTGGTATGCCGTGGTCAACGCGCTGTTCGACCCGTTCAAGAAATTCCGGGCCGACTACCGCGTGATCCCCTGGGCCACCTTCGTCGAGCCTGAGGTGGCGCGCGTCGGGCTCAACGAGCTGGAGGCGAAGGAACAAGGGGTGGCCTACGAGGCCACGGTCTATCACCTCGACGATCTCGACCGGGCCATCGCCGATGGCGAGGCACAGGGTTTCGTCAAGGTGCTGACGGTGCCGGGCAAGGACCGGATCCTCGGCGCCATTATCGTCGGCGAACACGCCGGCGACCTGCTGGCCGAGTTCGTTCTCGCGATGAAGCACGGCATCGGCCTGAACAAGATTCTCGGCACGATCCACACGTACCCGACCCTGGCCGAGGCCAACAAGTACGTGGCAGGCAACTGGAAGCGGGCCCACGCGCCACAGAAACTGCTGGCCTGGGTCGAGCGTTTCCATGGCTGGCGACGTGGCTGACGCGGAGCGCGCATGAACCGATCCCCCCGCACCAGCGAGCGTCTCGAGCCGCCACCGGCCGCCCAACCGGTGCGGCGCCGATCGATGACGGGTGTCCTGGTCGCGCTGCTGTTCATCCTGTGGGCGCCCGCGGCGAGCGCGGCCTTCGACCAGCATCACAAGGCCTGGGATGCCCTCCTTAAGCAGCAGGTCGTGCTGTCACCCGACGGGCTGGCCTCAACGGTCCGCTACGCCGCCATCCGGGCGCAGCCGAAGGCGCTGCACAGCTACCTCGCGACCCTGAGTTCGGTCACGCCCCAGGAATACGCCGGTTGGTCTCGCAACGACCAGCTGGCGTTCCTGATAAACGCCTACAACGCGTTCACGATCGATCTGGTATTGACACGCTACCCCGACATGACGTCGATCAAGGACCTGGGCAACCTGCTGCAAAGCCCCTGGAAACGCAAGTTCTTCCGTCTTCTCGGCGAGCCGCGGAGTCTGGACGATGTCGAACATGGACTCATCCGCGCCCCGGGGGTCTTCGACGACCCACGCATCCACGTGGCCGTGGTGTGCGCGTCGGTCGGTTGTCCGATGCTGCGCGACGAAGCCTACGTCGGTGAACACCTGGGGGCGCAACTCGACGACGCCATGCGCCGCTTCCTCGCGGATCGCAGCCGCAACCGGTTCGACGCAGCGAGCGCAACGCTGTCGGTGTCGAAGCTATTCGACTGGTATCGCGCGGATTTCGAGCACGGCCACGCGGGCTTGGACTCACTGCAGACGCTGTTCATTCGTTACGCCGATGTCCTGGGCAACACGCCGGCGGCACGAGCCGGGCTACGGGCCGGTCGATTCAAGACCACCTACCTCGACTACGATTGGTCGCTCAATGACGCGCGCTGACACAGGGTGCCCATGAAACCTGCACTTTGCATCGTTGTGCCCGTGCTGGACGAAGCCCCAGACCTCGCAGCTCGCCTGGGAGGGTTGCAGCAGTTTCGCAAGAGAGGCGTGCGCGTCGTCGTCGTGGACGGCGGCAGCTCCGACGATTCCCTGGCCATTGCAGGCGAACTTGCCGACCTCGCGTTCGTCGCCCCGCAGGGACGGGCACGCCAGATGAACGCCGGCGCCGCCGCCTGCACCGCTGAGGTCCTGCTGTTCCTGCATGCCGACACTCGGTTGCCCGACAACGCCGACGCGCTGGTGCGCTGCGCCGCGCTCGGTGCGTGCGGTTGGGGTCGGTTCGACGTGGCGATCGACAGTCCGCGACCCGTGATGCGCATCGTCGAGGGCCTGATGAACCGACGTTCACGCTGGACCGGGATCGCCACCGGCGACCAGGCCATGTTCGTCCGGGGCGAACTGTTCCACCGCGTCGGCGGCTTCCCGGAACAGCCGCTGATGGAGGATGTGGCACTGTCGGCGCTTCTGAAACGCCACGGCCCGCCCGCCTGCCTTCGCGAGCGGGTCACGACTTCGGCCCGACGCTGGGAACGGCACGGCGCGTGGCGAACGATCCTGTTGATGTGGCGCCTGCGCGCGGCGTACTTTCTCGGCGCCGATCCTTCGAAACTGGCATTGCGCTATGGCTACCGCCCTCCACACCCCTGACGCACGCCTGCAGTCGGTCCAGGTCGCCATCATGGCCAAGGCCCCGATCCCCGGGCTCGCCAAGACCCGGCTGATCCCGGCGCTCGGCGCGTCGGGCGCAGCGCGGCTGCAACGGCGCCTGACGCGGCTGGCGTTGGCGTGCGCACGCGATGCCCAGCTCGGTGCGGTCACGATCTGGTGCGTTCCGGACAGCCGGCATCGATTCTTCCGCGCCTTGAGCCACACCACCGGCGTGAACCTCCTCGTGCAGCCCGGCGGCGACCTCGGCAACCGGATGCACACGGCCTTTCGGCTGCACTGCGCGCGCGGCCCCGCGCTCATCGTCGGCACCGATTGCCCGGCATTGCGTCCCGAGCACCTGCGCGCGGCGGCGCAGGCGCTGATCGCCGGCGACGATGCCGTCTTCTTCCCGGCCGAGGACGGCGGCTATGTCCTGGTCGGGCTGCGGGCGCCGCAGCCGGCACTGTTCGCCGACATGGCGTGGAGCACCAGCAGCGTGATGCCGGACACGCGCACCCGGGCGCGCGCGCAGGGATTGCGCATCCGGGAGTTCGAAACCCTGTGGGATGTCGACCTGCCCGAACAACTCGAACGACTCAATGAGCTCCTGGCAAAGAGCGCGCCATGACGCGTCTCGTACTGCTGGGCGGGGGTCGCGCCCAGCTCAAGGTTCTTGCAAGGCTTTCCGCGCAGCCGATCGACGGTTGGACATCTGCGTCGTGTCACCGCATCGGCGCCGGATCCATTCCGGCATGGTGCCCGGCTGGGTCGCCGGTCACCACCCGATGGACGCGTGTGCGATCGCGCTGGACGCGCTGGCTGCGCGAGCCGGCGCCGTCTTCCATGAAACCGCCGCGATCTCGCTCGACCCATCGGAGCACGTGCTGCGTTGCGGCGACGGCTCCGAACGGCCCTTCGACCTGCTCTCGATCGACACCGGTCCGGTCGTCGCAAGCGCAGACGTGCCGGGCAGCGTGGAGCACGCGCTGCCCATCCATCCGATCGAGGATTTCGTCGCCGCGTGGCCGATGCTGGTGGATCGCATCCTCGGCGTCTGCCGGCGCTTCAACCTGGTCATCCTCGGCGCCGGCGCCACCGGCGTCGAACTGGCCCTCGCCATCCAATACCGCGCCATGACGGACGGCTGGTCCCATCTGCGGCTCAGCCTCGTCGGATCGGACCTGCTGCCGCTGGAAGGCTGGCCGAACGCGCTGCGGCGGCGCGCTGCGGCACTGCTGGCGCAACGCGGTATCGGCTGGCTCGGCGGGCGCAGGGCGGAACGGATCGAGCCCCACCGGATCGACCTCGGAAACAGCGCAGCGCTCGACTTCGACGCCTGCCTGGTCGCTTCCGCAGCGGCGGCGCCGCCATGGCCGCGCGCCGCCGGACTGGCCACCGACGCGCGCGGGTTCGTCCGGGTCGCTGCGACCCTGCAAAGCGTCTCGCACCCCGGGATCTTCGCCACCGGTGATGCGGCCGCGCCTGCGGACGCGCGACCGAAGTCCGATGTCCTCGCCGTGCGGACCGGGCTGCTGCTCGCCCGCAACCTGCGCGCCTGCTGCGAAGGCCGCACGCTGGAGGCTTGGCGCCCGCGGCAGCGCGCCCTGCACCTCCTGCGCACCGGCGGCCGGCGCGCGTTCGCGTCGTGGGGACGCTGCGCATTTCACGGCGCCTGGGGCTGGGACTGGATCGACCGGCTCGACCGGCGGTTCGTGCGCCGCTTCGACGCCACCGGCTGAGGCCTGCGCATGCCATGGCCTCCTCGACGTCGGGGCCACGGGACCGGTGCTGCGCGCACGCCTTCGGTCCGCGTGCGCTTCATGTTGCCTGCGCCGGCCCGGCGCGACTTCGGCCGGCGCGCCGTTCACACCTCGGTGACTGCGGTACGTGTCGTCCCGAGCTCGCCGGGGCTCGGCTCCCTTGCGTTCTCAGCGCGCCAGGCCCTGCCGCGGCGCCGCAAGGGTCGCAGTCGCGCCTGGATCAAAGCACCAGCGCCGCCACGGGCAAGGTGGCGAAGAGCTGCGCCAGGCGGACCACGCCACCCACCACCTCGTGGGTCTCCCCGGTCAGCAGGTTTCGCAGCCGCGTGCCCTCGGCCAGCATCGGCAGCTCGATCGAGGTATCCCCCCAGGCCGCCTCGCCGAGCGGAGGCTCGCCGGGTTGCGGGCCGAGCCGTGCAAACAGGCGCGCGGCCACCGCGAACAGGCGCTGGCCTTCGTGCTCACGCTGGTACGCGATCACATGCTCGCTGCGCGCACCATCGACCGTGATCGCCAGGTAGCCGCCGTCACGGAATAGCTCCGGCATGCGCACGCGCAACGCGAGCAGCCGCCAGGTGATCCACAACTTGAGCCGCCCATCGTGCGGCGCGCGCAGCAGCAGCCCGAGCCCGGACGCCGGCGATCCGCTGGCGTCGAGCGCGGCGAGTTCGTCGAGCCAGCGCGCACGCAGCCCGTAGTCCACCGGCCGCCGGTTGTCGGGATCGACCAGGCTCAGGTCCATCAACTCGTTGCCCTGGTACAGATCGGGCACTCCGGGTGATGTGTATTTGAGCAACACCATCGACAGACTGTTGAGCGCGCCGAACCACGCCAGGGTCGCGGCCTGCGCCTGCAGGTCGGTCAGCAACGGGTTGGGTCGCACGCGCACCAGCACGCTGCGCACGAACGCCGCGAGCGCCGCTTCGTACCCGGCATCGGGGCTGATCCAGCTCGTGTGCAGCTTGGCTTCCCGCGCAGCCTTCAGGGCATAGTGCTCGATGCGTTCGCGGTACGCGTCGAGGCTGGCGTCGTCGAGCCCCGCCACCGGCAGCGTGCCGAGCAGCGTCTGGTAGAGCAGGTACTCATCGGCCGCCGAGGGACAGCGCCGGCCATCGATGTCGATGCGCTGCAGCTGCACCGAGCCACTCCAGCGGCGCAACCACAGGCGCCAGGCCGCCGGCATCTCGCTCAGCACGTCGATGCGGTTGCGCACGTCTTCGGAGCGCTTGTTGTCGTGCGTGGAGGTGGCGATGATGGTGTGCGGCCAGCGCGCTGCGCGGTCGGCACTGGCTCCGTGGAAGGCATGCACGGTCATGCCGAAGCTGCCGGGATCGCCGCCGACCTCGTTTTGCGACACGAGCCGGCTGTAGCGATAGAACGCGGTGTCCTCGACGCCCTTGGCCGTGACCGGCGCACTGAACTGCTGGAAGCGCAATGCGAAGTGGCGCACCTGCTGCTGCAGCTCGGCCGACGCGCCGGCGACCGCGCGCGCAAGCAGCGTTTCATGCACGAAGCCGAAGATGGAGGTGTCGCCCGCCTGGCTCTTGCGGCGCGCATGCGCCACGGCCCAGTCGATGAAGCGACGGTCCTGCGCCGAGGGTTCTTCGACGATGTATGTGCGGTACACCGGCATGCAGGCCGCCACTTCGGCCACCGCATTGCGCAAGGTGTTGTAGGTGTAGTCACGCGTGGCGCGATGGCCGCGCGCAATGCGCAGCAGCTCGGTTGCGAGCATCGTGAGCTCCGACGCGAGCGAGCTGCGCATGATGGCGTGCTTGCCTTCGTAGGCCAGTTCCTCGAACGGCCGGCGTTCGCCGCTGAAACGGGACCAGATGCGGTCGAAGCGGGCGTGCGCGCCGGTATCGATCAACACTCCGTTCACGACGTTGGCGAAGCGGTAGCCGGTGGTGCCATGGACCTGCCACTGCTCGGGCACCTCTTCGTGCGCCGCGGCGATCTTCTCGGCCACCACATAGAGCGGGCGCAGCGGGCGCTCCGTCACGTCGGCCTGGGGCAGCGCCAGGTCGGCACGGCGCGCGTAACCCTGTTGCAGGCGCTCGAAGTACTGCGCCGGGTCGTGCAGGCCGTCGGGGTGGTCGATGCGCAGACCGTCGACCACGCCGGCCGCCGCCAGCTCCAGCGCGAAGCCCTGCGTGGCCTCGAACACTGCGGGCTCTTCGATGCGCAGTGCCGCGAGTTCGCTGATGTCGAAGAAGCGCCGGTAGTTGATCTCGTCGGCCGCGACGCGCCAATACGCGAGCCGATAGGCCTGCTCTTCGTGGAGCACGGCCAGTGCATCGGGTTGGTTGAAATGCGCCACGGCCGCTTCGATCGCGACCATGACGCCCTCGCTCGCAGGCAGCAAGTCAGCGAGCCGCGCTTTCAGCAACTCCTTGTCACGCGCGCGCTCGGCCACCGCGCTCCCCTCGTCGGCCTCGCGCGGCGGCAGGTGGCGGAAAGCCGCGGCAAGGCTCGAGAGCGCGGCTTGGGCGTCGGCATCGACCACGCGCTCGGCCGCGCGCTCCAGCAGCGGTGCGTAGCTGCTCGGATCGATTGGAAAGCGATGCTCGAAATAGCGCAGCGCAAAGCTGCCCGTCAGCGGCTCGAAGCACAGCTTCAACTGGCCGCCCTCCAGCACCGCGCCGTAATGCTCGCCGAGCACCGGCACCAGCACCTTGCCGTCGAGTTCGCGGTTGACGGGGTGCCAGTCGATGTCGAAGTAGCGTGCGTAGGCCGACACCGCGCCGTTCTCCAGCACGTCCATCCACCAGGGGTTGTCGGCGCCGAGCACGCCCATGTGGTTGGGCACCATGTCGAGGAGCAGGCCCATGCCATGCGCGCGCGCCGCGGCCGCGAAGCGGTCGAAGCCGACGCGTCCACCCAGCTCGGGGTTGATCTCGTCATGCACCACGATGTCGTAGCCGTGCATGCTGCCCGGCCGCGCACGCATCAACGGCGAACAGTAGACGTGGCTGATGCCCAGGCGCTGCAGGTAGGGCAGCACACGCAGCGCAGCGTCGAAGCCGAAGTCCTTGTGGAACTGCAATCGGTAGGTGGCGCGCGGCACCACGGCTTCGGCGCGCGGTGCGCTCACACTGCGCAGTGGCGCGTGCGGACGGATCTTCGCCAGCCGCGCCGCGAGCGACTGCACGCGTGCATCGCTCGCCATCGCGGCCACCGGCAGGGGCAGCTTCTGGCGCCAGTTGGGGTGCTCATCGGTGGTGCCGGGCATGTTGGGCTGGTCGACCACGCCCAGTGCATCCTCGAGCTGCACCAGCATCACGCGCGAGGGCGCGCCAGCCAGGTAGGCATGCACGGCTTCGACGAGCGCGCTCGTGAGCGGCGTGGCAGCCGACGGGTCGAGCGCCACGCCTTCGGGCAACAGGCCCTCGCGCTGCAGCGCGAGCAGCAAGCGCACGCGCTCCTCGACGCGCCCGGCAAGCTGTTCCTCGTAGACCGCCGGGTCGGGGAACAACACGAGCGACACGCGCACGGCGAGATCACGGCCGGTCCACCAGCCTTCGAGCGTGGCGAGATCGTGGGTGCTGATCGCCACGAGCGCCTCGCGCGGGTACTCGGCCGGGGTCTTGAAGGCGCCGCCCTCGGCACGCTCGAAGTACAGCAGCCGGTAGGACAGCACCTCGAAGCGCGCCAGCGCCGCACGCATCTCGTCGGCGACGGTCCCGAGGTCTTCTCCGATCACCATGCAGTGATTGCGCTCGCTCTCCAGCGCCACGATGGCGAGCAGCTCCTGCACCCGGTAGTGCACATAGGCGCCGTCGCGCGGGCCCTTGCCCGGCGCGATCCAGTACAGCCGCATCAGGCCCATCACGTGATCGATGCGCAGCGCGCCGGCGTGGCGCATCGACGCGCGCAGCGTCTCGATGAACAAGGCGTAGCGGTCGTCGCGCAGCCGATCCGGCCGCAGCGGCGGCAGGCCCCAGCCTTGGCCATTCGGATTGAAAGGGTCGGGAGGTGCGCCGACGCCCGCGTCGTGCGCATAAAGCGCGGCATGTCCCCAGGTGTCGGAGCCAGCCCGGTCGACCGATACCGCGAGGTCGAGGTACAGGCCCACCGCGAGGCCGCGTTCGCGGCAGCGCCGGCTCAGGGCGGCGAGCTGGCGATCGGTCTGCCACTGCAGGTACTCGAAGTACTCGATGCGTTCGATGTGTTCGGCCTGAAAGCGCAGGACCGCCGGGGAGCGCGGATCGCGACACGACTCGGGCCACACCGGCCAGCCCCACACCGACGGATCGGCGGCATGGAACTGCGCCTGCAGCGCCTCGAAGCTCGCGTGCAGGCGCAGTGACTCGCCGCGCTCGGCCTGGAAGTCGCGGAACGCGTTGGCGCGTGCGCTGGTCGCGCCGAGGTGCTCCTCGCGAAAGTGCGCGTAGAGCAGTTGCAGCACTTCGTGCTTGGCGGCCGAAACGGCGCGATAGTCCACGAGCTCGGCACCGCGCAGACGTTCGAGTCGCTGCTGAAATCCGGCCGAGCGCACGTGGCGCTGCGCAGCTTCGCACTCACGAAAGTCCTCGATCGCCTCGACGTCGAGGTAGATGGTGTTGAGCCACAGCCGCGACGACGGGCTGTACGGACTCGCATGTGCGGGGTTGTGCGTGAAGAGTGCATGCAAGGGATTCAGACCGACGATGCCGGCGCCGCGTTCGCCCCATTGCTCGGCCACTTGCGCCAGATCACCAAAGTCGCCGATGCCCCAGTTGCGCGCCGAGCGCAGGCTGTAGAGCTGCAGTGCGGGCCCCCACACACGGCCCTCGTCCTGCAGCGCGGGCGGGCGCCAGCAGCGCGCCGGTGCGCTGATGACGAGGGTTTCGCTTCCCGGCCTCGCGTCCTGGGCCCGGGTCTGCGCCCCGACAGCACCATCCGCAGCCGGCGCGTCGAGACTCAGGTGGTGATAGCCTGGGGGCAGCGCCAGCTCGAAGACGGCGCGCAGCGCACGCCGGCGCGCGCCATCGATCTCGACTTCGGACGTGACGGCGCACGCGGCGGCGTCGAGATCACCGCGGTGCACCCGCCCGCCCTCCTCGCGCAGCGTCCAGCGCACGCGCGTGATCGCGTCGGGCAGGCGCAGCCCGACGCTCCAGCGCTCGGCTCCCGCCGAAATCGCGACCACCGGCGGCAGCGGCTCGCGCCAATCGCGCGCCTCGGCCGCCGCCAGTACCTCGGGTGTGGCGGCGTCGATGCCGAACTCGTGCAGCATCGCACGCAGGTTCTCTTCTGACGCCTCGTGCCGCTGGCCCAGGACATCCTGATACGAGGTGGCGATGCCGACGCGCTCGCTCAGGCGCAGCAGCGCGTCGCCCTCAAGCACTCATTGCCTCGAGGCTCACCCGCACGCCACCGGGCAACACCTGCCCGCCCTCGACCAGGCTTGCGTAGACTGTCTGCCCGGCGCTTGCCACGACCGTCACTGCGACGGCACTGAAATTGGCCAGCATGCGCCAGCTCGAGCCATCGCCGAGAGCCCAGTCGACCCGCAGCACGTCGCCGTCGACGCGGTGCGTGCCGCCGCGACGCTGATGCGCCAGACGCGGTACCAGCCACTGGTGCCGCAGCTCGAGCAACCGGCCGATGAGTGCCAGCCGTTCGCGGTGCGGCGACGCATTGCGCTCGTTCCAGTCCAGCTTGCAGGCCGTGAAGGTGGCGAGTGCGTTCGGGTCGGGAATACGCGCCCGCGCCGCCGCGTCGGCGAAGAGCGCGAAATGCTTGAATTCCTCGCGCCGGCCTGCCGCGACGGCCTCGGCCAGCTCGGGCCCGAAGTCGCAGAAGAACAGAAACGGCGCGCAAGCCGCGAACTCCTCGCCCATGAACAGCAGCGGCACGTGCGGCGACAGCAGCAGGCAGGCGTACACCGCTTCGAGCGGCGCCATGCTCGAGCCGTTCGCGAGCCGGTGAAGCCGCTCGCCGAAGGCGCGGTTGCCGGTCTGGTCGTGGTTTTGCAGGAAGGACACGAAAGCCGTCGACGCGAGATGGGCGCTCGGCTCGCCACGCGCCTCGCCGAGCAACGTCGACCGCTCGCCCTGATAGGTGAAGCCCTCGGCCAGCGAGCGACCCAAGCGCGCGAGCGGCGCGTCGGCGTGGTCGGCGTAGTAGCCATCGGTCTCGCCGGTCACGAGCACGTGCGCCGCGTGGTGCAGGTCGTCGTTCCACTGCGCATCGGCGCAGAAAGGAACGCCCTGGGGATCACGCTCGAGGTAGCGCGCCTGGTTGGCAAGGTTCTCCAGCACCAGGTGGACCTGGCGGCGGCGCCCCGGACCGGCGCGCAGCGCGCGGCCGATCTCGCAGGCGATGTGCGGCGACGAGCCGTCGCGAATCGCCTGCACCGCGTCCAGCCGCAGGCCGTCGAAGTGGAACTCCTCGACCAAGTAGAGCGCGTTCTGCACGAAGAAGTCCCGCACCGTGCGGCAGTGCTCACCGTCGAAGTTGATCGCCGAGCCCCAGGGCGTCTGGTGCGCCGGATTGAAGAAGCTCGGACAGTAGGCATGCAGGTAATTGCCTTCGGGCCCGAAGTGGTTGTAGACGACGTCGAGCAGCACCATCAGGCCATGCTCGTGCGCGGCGTCGACCAGCTGCTTGAGCTCATCGGGCGTGCCGTAGCTCGCATCGGGTGCGAACGGCAGCACGCCGTCGTAGCCCCAGCCGCGCTGGCCCGGAGACGCAGCCACCGGCATCAGCTCGATGGCGGTGATGCCCAGGGCGGCAAGTTCACCGAGGTGCCGCACCGCCGCAAGGTAGCTGCCTTCGGGCGTGAACGCACCCACATGCAGTTCGTAGACGACGGCTTCGTGCCAGGGTCGGCCGCGCCACGCGCCGTCGCGCCAGGCATGGGCCGACGGGTCGGTGACAGCGCTGGCGCCATGCACATCGTCGGGGTTCCAGCGCGAGGCCGGGTCGGGCACGATGAGGTTGTCGCCGACCGCGAAACGATAGCGCGTACCGGTACCGGCCGTTGGCTCGACGCGTTCGTGCCAGCCGTCGGCGAGTGGCTGCATGTCCAGGCGCTGCGCCGTCGCCGCGTCGCCCAGCACCAGCTGCACGCGTTCGCATCCAGGGGCCCACAGGCGAAAGCGCACTCCGCCGCCATCGGCAAGCAGCCTGGCACCGAAGGTCATGGCGTGCGCTGTGTCGTGGGTCATGTCGTCATTCTCAGCCTGGTCATCGGTCGGCTAAGCACGGCCAGTGATCGGCCTTGCAGTGCATAGGTCTCGCCCGCCGCATGCCGGCGCGGCGGCAGTGCATTGTCCGGCTCGGCCGTATCGATCACGCTGCTCCACGGCTGGCCATCGAGGGACGGCATGGTGAACGCCACGTCGCTCTCGCCGGCATTGAAGAGCACGAGGAAATCGTCATCTTCGATCGGGCGACCGTGGCGGCCCACGTCGCCGATCCCCGCACCCGCGAGGTACATGCCCAGGCAGCGCGCGAACTCCTGCTGCCACTCCTCGCTGCTCATCTCCTGCCCGTCGGGCTTGAGCCACAGCACGTCCTTCAGCTCGCCGCCATGGAGCGGGCGGCCGGCGAAGAAGTCACGCCGGCGAAACGTCGGGTGGGCGCTGCGCAGTGCCATCATCTTCTGCACGAAGGCGGTCAGCGCTTCGCGCTCCGCCGTCTTGCTCCAGTCGAGCCAGCTGATCTCGTTGTCCTGACAGTAGGCGTTGTTGTTGCCCTGCTGCGTGCGGCCCATCTCGTCGCCCGCCAGGATCATCGGCACGCCCTGCGACAGCAGCACGGTGGCAATCAGGTTGCGCTTCTGGCGTTCGCGCAGCGCGTTGATCTGCGGATCATCGCTCGGCCCTTCGACGCCACAGTTCCAGGAGCGGTTGTGGTCGTGGCCGTCCCGGTTGTCTTCACCGTTGGCCTCGTTGTGCTTGTCGTTGTAGGTGACCAGGTCGTTCAGCGTGAAGCCGTCGTGCGCGGTCACGAAGTTGATGCTGGCGTGCGGCTTCTTGCCCGAGCGGCCGTAGAGATCGGACGAGCCGGTGAGGCGCCGCGCGAACTCGCCGATCAGCCCGCCGTCGCCTTTCCAGTAGGCGCGCATGCCGTCGCGGTAACGGTCGTTCCACTCGGCCCAGCCGGGCGGGAACTTGCCGACCTGGTAGCCGCCCTGGCCCAGGTCCCAGGGTTCGGCGATCAGCTTGACGCGATTGAGCACCGGGTCCTGGCGGATCGTGTCGAAGA
>JBDSBD010000006.1:0-4307 GCA_039921765.1 Burkholderiaceae bacterium | reverse complement strand
GGAGCTCGTCAAGCCCGACCTGCTGATCGTTGATTTCCGGCTCGAGGACGGGCGCACCGGCATCGACGCGATCAAGGCGCTGCGGGCGCGTTTCGGGCCTGCGCTGCCCGCCATCCTCGTGACCGGCAGCACCATGACCGGTCACGACGAGCAAGCGCAGCAGTTTGATTTTCACCTGCTGGTCAAGCCGGTGCTGCCGAACAAGCTGCGAGCGATGATCGCGTTCAAGCTTGCCGCGAAGCGGGAATAGAAGACGTGTCGGGTTGCGGTGCCGGCGCTCCGGCAGGCGTGCCGGCAACGCGAATGTTGGGCAGCGGCTCCGCGCGCTCGCGGGGGAACGGAGTCGCAAGCCCTTTCAATCAGCCGACGGTTCGATGCGTTGCCAGGGGCGTCATCCCCCGGCCGGTTGGGTACTCCGCGAAGCAAAGCGGTTTCCGATGAGCATGGTCGGGTCGACGGGCTCCAGGTCCAGTGAAGTGACCGGATTGATGTCCTTGAGGTGCGTTTCCGGCACGAAGAACATCACGATCAGGCTGAACAATGCCACGGCAACCATGTACGCCGCGAAAGCCCATGGCTGTCCGCCCGTGTACTCGAGCAACGCGACCCCGATCAGCGGAGTCAGCCCGCTCGCAAAGATGCCCGAGAACTGGTAGACGGTACCCACTCCGGTATAGCGAACGCGGGTATCGAAGAGTTCCGCCCAGAACGCAGCGAGCGGCGCATAGATGGCCGAATAGATGATCCCGAGCCCGAGCACGATGCTGAGCCAGATCAGCGGTGTCGACCCGGTCCGGATCATGGCAAATGAAGGAAACGTGAACAGCGCCATGGCGGCGACTCCCGTCCCGTAGACCGCCTTGCGACCGAACTTGTCGGACAGATGTCCGTAGAAGGGGACCAGGACGACGCCGAAAGCCGCACCAATGACGATCCCGTTGAGGACCACCGTCTTGGGCACATGGATGTACTGGGTGGCATAGGCCACCGCGAGCACCGCGTAAGCATTGAAAGTGAGGCCCTCGATCCACCTCATGCCCATGCCTTGGAGGACCTGCTTGCGGTGCGTGCGCAACAGATCGAAGAAGGGAACCTTCGACTCTTCCTGGGCTTCCTTGACCTTGGTGAAGGCCGGGGTCTCGAGCACCTGAAGCCGGATGTACACGCCGATGATCGCAAGCACGATCGTGGACAGGAAGGCGATCCGCCAACCCCAGCTGAGAAACGCCTCGTTGGGCAGCAGCGACAGCACGCTGAACATGCCGGAGGCCAGCAGCAGGCCCGCCGGCACGCCGACCTGCGGCCAACTGCCGTAGTAGCCCCGACGACCGCGTGGAGCGTACTCCACCGCCATCAGCACCGCCCCGCCGTACTCGCCGCCAACGCCAATCCCCTGGAGGACGCGCATCAGGATCAGCAGGACAGGGGCCCAGAGGCCGACTTGGGAATACGTGGGTAGCAGCCCGATGATGAAGGTCGCGACTCCCATGATCACCATGGTCAGGACCAGCATGGTCTTGCGGCCGATCCGGTCGCCCATGTGACCGAAGATGATCGCTCCGACCGGCCGCGCCAGATAGCCGACCGCGAACGTGGCAAAGGCCACGAGGGTTCCGATCGCGGGGGGCAGGTTGGTAAAGAAGAGCTTGTTGAATACCAGGGCGGCGGCAGTCCCGTAGATGAAAAAGTCGTACCACTCGATCATTGCTCCGATCGAAGCGGCCAGCGCCACCCTGGTGACGGACTGTGGGGCTGTGGGCTCAGGACGTGGATTCTCTTGGCGTGGATTCATCGATCGCGCTCCTTGAAAAATCGAGAAAGGAAGCTCTTCCGCTTGTCCGAACTGATCTCGCCCCTGGCATCGAGTCTCGCGTGACCACGAGCGTGTAATGCGTTGTCGTCATCCGGTCATGGCGTGCCTCCGATCGTGACTTCGACGCTCGCCGCGCGACAACGCTGCAGGTCGCCTCTGTCTATGGGTGCTCATGGCGCTTGTCTTCGGCGAGCGTGGTGGTGGACGACGCCTTCGGGTTCAAACGGCGCAGTCGTCGGACAAGTGGATCGGGTTCGGCGCCGCGTCGTCCCGGATCATGTCGACCGCCTTCTCGGCCAGCATCACCGCCGGTGCATTCGTGTTGCCCGACACCAGCGTCGGCATCACCGAGCAGTCGATCACGCGCAGCCCGCGGACACCGTGCACGCGCAGCCGCGCATCGACCACCGCGAGCGGGTCCGCGCCCATGCGGCACGTGCCGGTGGGGTGAAAGATCGTTGCGCCGTTGTCGCGGCAGAACCCCAGCAGCTCGGCGTCGCTTCGGGTGGCCAGGCCGGGCTTGACCTCGTGCTTGACATACGGGCGCATTGCCGGTGACGCGGCGATCGCGCGCGCTGCCTTCAGTCCGGCCACGGCGGTGCGCCGGTCGAGCTCGGTCGACAGGTAGTTCGGCTGCATCTCGGGTGGCTCGAATGGGTCGCTGGAGCGGATGCGGATGTGGCCGCGCGACTCGGGCCGCAACTGGCACACCGACAACGTGAAGCCGGAGTACGGATGCACCTTGCCACCGGCCATGTCGGCCGACAACGTGGCGACGTGGAACTGGACATCGGGCGTGGCCGCGACGGGCCGGTCGTGTGCGTCGCGCAGCGCGTGCATGAAGCAGCCGCCCTGATTGATGCCGACTGCCAGCGGCCCGCTTCGGAACAGCAGCCACTGCAGGCCGAGCCTGGCCTGACCGAACCACGAGTTGAGCTGATCATTGGTCGTGATCGGCTTGCTGCATTCGTAGCTCAGCCGGATCTGCAGATGGTCTTGCAGGTTCTCGCCGACGCCGGACAGGTCGTGCACGACCGCAATGCCGCGCGCCTGGAGCAGCGCGCGTGGGCCGATGCCCGAGAGCTGCAGCAACTGCGGCGACTGGATCGAGCCGGCCGCGAGCAGCACCTCGACGCGGCAGCGCGCGCTCTTCATCGCGCCGTCCTGGCGGTAACGCACGCCGACCGCCCGCGCGCCATCCATCACCAGCCCGGTCGCGAAGGCGCCGGTCTCGATGCGCAGGTTGGTGCGCCGCTTCGCGGTCTTGAGGTAGGCCGTCGCGGTGCTGCAGCGCCAGCCCTTGTGGGTGGTGAGCTGGTAGTAGCCGGCCCCGATCTGCTGCGCGCCGTTGAAGTCGTCCGTGCGTGCCACGCTGGAGGGGCCGATCTGGGCCGCACCGCCGATGAAGGCTTCGATCAGCTCGTTCTTCGCACCGATGTCGGACACCTTGAGCGGGCCGTCGCCGCCGTGGAACGCGCTGGCGCCGCGTTGGTTGCCCTCGGACTTGAGGAAGTAGGGCAGCACGTCGTCATAGCCCCAGCCGGCATTGCCGAGGGCGGCCCAGTGGTCGTAGTCGTCGCGCTGGCCGCGCATGTAGATCAGGCCATTGATCGAGCTCGAACCGCCGAGCGTCTTGCCGCGCGGCCAGTAGATGCGCCGTCCGTTCATGCCCGGATCGGGATCGGTCTCGAAGCGCCAGTTGCAGGCGTCGCTCCACATCGTCTTGCCGTAACCCATCGGCAGGTGGATCCACAGCGATCGGTCGGGCGGCCCCGCCTCGAGCAGCAGCACCCGGGTGGCCGGGTCTTCGCTCAGCCGGCCTGCGAGCGTGCACCCGGCCGAGCCGGCACCGACAATGATGTAATCGAATGCTTCGCTCATGCCACTGTGGAATCCGCAGAATCGTCTTGACGGCTTGCGAGAAATGGAACAATTCGACCCGATTCATAAAAATCGTAAGTCTTATCGTTTCGGAACGCAACGTTCCGGTTTTATCGTTTACCCGCGTGAGCACGATGAAAAATACCGCCAGGGGCTCGCCTCCACCCCAAGCCATTCCGACCGAGCGGCCGGAAACACCCGATGCCGGATCAGGCTCGTCGGCCGAGCGCAGCCTGCGCCTGCTCGCGCTGCTTGCCAGCGAGGGCCGAGCCCTGGGGCTGGCCGAGCTTGCGGCCCGGCTCGCGCTGCCCAAGGCGACCGCGCACCGCATCTGCACGCAGTTGGTTGCGGCCGGCTTTCTGGCGCGCGACGTGGACGAGCGCTCGTTCGGCGTCGGCCCGGCGCTGCGCCAGCTTGCTTTCGACACGCTGAACCACGGCACGGTGCGTGGGCTGCGCCACGCGGTGCTGGCCGATCTGGTGGCCCGGGTCGGCGAGACCTGCAACCTCACGACCCTGGACGGGACGCAGGTGCTGTACCTCGATCGCGTCGAGGCGCAGTGGCCGCTGCGCCTCACTCTCGATGTGGGCTCGCACGTGCCGCTGCACTGCAC
>JBDSBD010000005.1:0-6761 GCA_039921765.1 Burkholderiaceae bacterium | reverse complement strand
GGATGTTGGTCTGGAACGCGATGCCATCGATCACGCCGATGATCTCGGCGATCTGCCGCGAGCTGGCCGAAATCTCGTCCATGGTCGCCACCACCCGGCCGACCGCCGCGCCGCCGCGTCCGGCCACTTCGGCCGCAGATTTGGCGAGATGGTCCGCGTCGCGGGCCGAATCGGCCGACTGGTTCACGTTGCCCATCAGTTGTTCGATCGAGCTGGCCGTTTGCTGCAGGTTGCTGGCGGTCTGTTCGGTGCGCTGGCTCAGGTCGGCGTTGCCGGTCGCGACCTCGGCGCTCGCGGTCAGGATGCTGTCGGCCGAGCGCCGGATGTCGCCGAAGGTCGTTTGCAGGCGCTGCTGCATCTGACCAAGCTGGCGCAGCAGCGAGCCGAACTCATCCTCACGGTCGGTGGTGAAGGACAGGGTCAGATCGCCGTTTGCGATGTGCTCGGCGATCGAAACCGCGTCGCGCATCGGCCTGGTGATCGCGTGCGTGGTCAGCCAGGCCAGCAGCGCCGCGGCCAGCAGCGCTGCCGTGCTGCTCGCGAACAGCACGAGCTTGGCGCGTGCCACCACGGTGTCGAGCGTGACATTGGCTGCGCGGCTGCTGCGTTCCAGGTGTTGTTCGAGGGCTTCCAGCGAGTGCAGCATCGCAGTGGCCAGCGGCACCAGCTCCGCGTCGATGCGACGACTGCCTTCGCCCATCTGGATGTCATCGCGCACCAGGCCACGCACCGTCACGAAGCGCGAGCGCTGGGTATTCACGGCCGACACCAGCGCGGCGATGCTCGCTTCGCTCGAGAGCGCGTTGACCTGGTCCTGCAGGCCCGTGGTGGCCGCGGCGGTGCCGGCCATGTCCTCGGTGAGCCGGTTCAGCACGCTCGTCAGGCGCGCGCGCACGGCGGCGTCGTCGCCGGCGGCCGCGTCGAGGCGGGTCGCGGTCAATGCCCGATCCAGGTTGGTGCGGACCAGCGCCGACCAATGCTGCACCAGGCTCATGCGCTCGGCGTCGCGGGCGGCGTCGGCGTTGAGCGCCTGGACGCGCCAGAGCTGCATCGCGGCGATGCCCGCCATCAGCAACATGATGGCCATGACCACGCCGAAGCCAACGCCCAGGCGCGTACCGATGTGTCTGAATCGAAGCAACGGGTTCGGGCGAAGCATCAAAGTCCCCTTGATTGGTACGGCGCAGGCTCGCTGTGCTGCGACCGCGCCGCCGTCTTTCATCCATGGCCTCCGCCACGCGCGGCAATCGGCAATCACCACCGCACGCCGGGCGGCCCGCCGGCGACACTTCGATATCGGCACCGGACGTGGATTCTGAAGAAGGCCTGGCAGACGACGTGCCGGCAACGCAGGCCGGGCCATGGATGCGGCCGCCGTCAGCGCCAGGCCGCGGGTGCGTTCCTTGTGTCAGCGAGAACCCAGGAACAAGCCCACGCAGAGTGCGGCGCCCACCGCGTACAGGAGCACGGTCTGCGAGATCGCATAGGGGTAGAACATCAGCGCAACTCCCAGCCACAGCGGGACCGGGCGGCCGCACCTGCGGCCGTAGCGGAACGCGCCGAATCCGATCAACCCGAAGACGATCGCGCCCAGCAAGTAGGCGGGGCTTGGCAGGCTCAGGCCGAGCGAGGGCAGGGCGGCGAGGTCATTCATGCCGTTCATGCGCGGGTTCGATGTGCGGCGTGCGAGCCGTGGCGTGACAGCGGGCCCAGGCGGGGTGCGATCGGACGCCTTCGCATGGGCCGCTCGCAGAGGGTGGCGCGCAACGGCCCGGCCTAACCGTGCACCAGGGCTTGGGCCGCGTCGGTGGCGCCGGGTGCTGGTTCCGGCCCGTCCGGTGCGCCGCGCGATGACGCCTGCAGAAGCTGCGCAACCACCGCCGCGGCGATGACCTCGGGTTCCTTGCCGGTGACGCCGGGCACGCCGATCGGGCAGGTCATGCGCGCAATCGCCTCGGGGTCGATGCCGCGCCGCTCGAAGCGGTGGATGAAGCGCTGGCGTTTCGTGCGCGAGCCGATCAGGCCGAAGAAGCCGAAATCGCCGCGCTGCAGAATCGCCTCGCTGATGCGCAGGTCGAGATCGTGCTGGTGTGTCAACACCAGGTAGAACGCGCCGGGTGGGGCGACGCGCACCTCGGCCTCGACCGCATCGACACAGACCTGTCGAATGTGCTCGGGCCACGCCGATTCGCCGTCGAACAGCTGCGTGGGGAATTCCTCCTCGCGCTCGTCGATCCAGTCCACCCGCACCGGCAGCGGCGCGAGCGCCCGCACGATCGCGCGGCCGACATGGCCGGCCCCGAAAAGCTGCAGCTCGAAGCGTGGCGGGCTGACAGGCCAGGCCTGCAGCGCAGCCGCATCCAGCGGCGCGAAGCGCAGGTTCACGACACCACCGCAGCACTGACCGAGTGCGGGTCCGAGCGGAAAGCGCGTCGTGCCGGCCACGTCGGGCGCACCGGCCAGCAGTGCGCGCGCCTGCTCGATCGCCTTGAGCTCGAGGTGCCCGCCGCCGATCGTGCCGGCGAGTTGCTGCGGCGCGACGAGCATGCGCGTGCCGGTCTCGCGCGGCACCGATCCGCGCACCTCGGTCACCTCGACGACGATGGCACGCCGGCCGGTGACGAGCCAGCTGGCGGCGAGGGCACGCAGTCTCGACACGGTGCGTCGCGGCTTGCGTCAGGCCGGCTGCGCGGTGCTGGCGCGTGCACGGTGCGCCGCGTCGCCCGTCGCCGCAGGGTCGCCCGAGGCCGACTGCACGGCCGTGATCGCGCGCAGGATCGCCTCGCTGGTAGCCGGTGCCGTGAGCGGCGGGTCGATCCGGTGCGCGCCGACGGCCGAGATCGCATCGCGGATCGCGAAGAACACCGAGAACGGCAGCAGCAGCGGCGGCTCGCCGACCGCCTTGCTGCGGTGGATCGCGTCCTCGGCGTTCGGACCGTCGAACAGGCGCACGTTGAAGATCGGCGGGCAGTCGTTGGCGGTCGGGATCTTGTAGGTGCTGGGGGCGTGCGTGGTCAGCTTGCCGGCGTTCTTCGAGCCGTCGGCCGGGTGCCAGACCAGCTCCTCGGTCGTGAGCCAGCCCATGCCCTGGATGAACCCACCCTCGATCTGGCCGATGTCGACGGCCGGGTTCAGCGACTTGCCGGCGTCGTGCAGGATGTCGGCGCGCAGCAGCTTCCATTCGCCGGTGAGCGTGTCCACCACGACCTCGCTGACCGCCGCACCGTACGCGAAGTAGTAGAACGGCCGGCCCTGCATGGTCTCGGCATCCCAATGCAGGCCCGGCGTGGCGTAGAAGCCGTCCGACCAGAGCTGCACGCGCTCGGTGTAGGCCTGTGCCACCAGCTCCGTGAACGTCAGTTGCTTGCCGTGAACCGTGACCCGGTCGTTGGCGAAGTGCACGTCTTGCGCCGCACCGCCATGCCACTGCGCGGCGCAGGCCGCGAGGCGATCCCGAATCTGGCGCGCCGCGTCCTGCGCGGCCTTGCCGTTCAGGTCGGCGCCGGTCGATGCCGCCGTGGCCGAGGTGTTGGCGACCTTCTGTGTGTCGGTGGCGGTGACGCGCACGCGCTCGAAGCCCACGCCGAGTTCGTGCGCCACCACCTGCGCGACCTTGGTGTTCAGGCCCTGGCCCATCTCGGTGCCGCCGTGATTGACGAGGATCGAGCCGTCGTTGTAGACGTGCACCAGCGCGCCGGCCTGGTTCAGGTGCTTGAGGTTGAACGAGATGCCGAACTTCAGCGGCGCCAGCGCGATGCCGCGCTTGAGCACCGGGCTCGTCGCGTTGAAGTGCGCGATCGCGGTGCGCCGCGCCGCATAGTCGCTGCTCACCTCGATCTCGGCAACGAGTTCGTGGATGATGTTGTCGTGAACCGTCTGGCCGTAGGGCGTCACGTTGCCGGACGCGCCGTTTGCCGCTTTCGCGTAGAAATTGAGCTTGCGCACCTCGAGCGGGTCGCGCCCGAGGGTGCGCGCGATCGTGTCGAGGATGTTCTCGATCGCAATCGCGCCCTGCGGCCCGCCGAAGCCGCGAAACGCGGTGTTGCTCTGCGTGTTGGTGCGGCCCGAGTAGCCGTGCATCGCGACGTCGGGCAGCCAGTAGGCGTTGTCGAAGTGGCACAGCGCGCGCGTCATCACCGGGCCCGACAGATCGGCCGAATGGCCGGCGCGCGACACCATCGTGACCTCAGCTCCGAGGATGCGCCCGGCGTCGTCGTAGCCGACCTCGTACTCGTACCAGAAGCAGTGGCGCCGGCCGGTGATCAGGAAGTCGTCGTCGCGATCCACGCGCAACTTGACCGGGCGCTCGAGCTTGCGCGCCGCGATCGCCGCGACGCAGGCAAACAGCGCCGACTGCGATTCCTTGCCGCCGAAGCCGCCGCCCATGCGACGGCACTCGACCCGCACTTGGTGCGCCTGCAGGCCGAGCGCGTGCGCGATCAGGTGCTGCATCTCGCTTGGGTGCTGGGTCGAGCAATGCACGTGCATGCCGTCGTCCTCTTGCGGGATCGCGTAGCTGATCTGGCCCTCGAGGTAGAACTGTTCCTGGCCGCCGACTTCGAGGGTGCTCTTCAGGCGGTGCGGCGCCTTCGCGATCGCGGCCTGTGCACCGCCCGGGTGGGTGGCGCGCACCAGGTGCATCGGCGGCAGCACGTATTGGCCCTTGGCGTGCGCCTGCTGCGGCGTCAACACCGGTGTCGCTGCCTCGGTCGTCAGCACATCGCGGGCCTTCGCGGCGGCGCGGCGCGCGCCATCGCGCGTGGTCGCGATCACCGCGAACACCGGCTGGCCGAGGTAGCGGATCTCGGCATCGCAGGAGCCGTCGGCGTGCAGCGTGACCGGGCACAGGATCGGGTCGTCGTGAACGATCGAGCCGCAATCGTTGGCGCCGGGCAGATCCTGGCTCGTCAGCACCGCGACCACGCCGGGCTGGGCCCGGATCGTGTCGAGTGCCATCGCGGTGATGCGTCCGCTGGCCACCGGCGTCAGGCCGAGCGCAGCGTGCAGCGTGCCGACCAGCTCGGGAATATCGTCGGTGTAGGCCGCCTCGCCGGACACGTGCAGGTGCGCCGATTCGTGCGGCCGGCTGATCCCCACGCGTGCGCCGCCCCGCAGCGCGCTGGCTTCTGCCGCGGCGTCGAAACGTGCCGAGGTGTTCGTCAGGTAGTGGGCAAACGCCTCGTTGGGTTGCAGCAGGGTCGGGTTGATGCGCTTGTTCATTGCTGGGCTCCTTGCACCTGGGCGCGCGGTGCCGCGCCGCGTGCTTCGTGCGGCCGCATGCGGGCCACGTCATGAGGCATCACGCTCCACACGCTGGTGGCCTCGAGCGCCAACGGGTCGGTCGCGCGCGTCTCGAGCCAGAAGCGTTGCAGCAGATTCTGCGCCACCTGCATGCGATAGGCGGCACTGGCGCGCATGTCGCTGAGCGGCTCGAACTCCTGCACCAGCGCGGCCTGGGCCGCCGTCACGCTGGCCTGCGTCCAGGCTTGTCCGAGCAGCGCGGCCTCGGCCCGCGCGGCACGTTTCACGACCGCGGCCATGCCGCCGAAAGCGAGCCGCACCGCCTTCACGATGTCGCCATCGAGCTCGATCGCAAAGCCCGTGCACAGCGCCGAGATGTCGCAGTCGAAGCGCTTGCTGATCTTGTACGCGCGCACCTGGCGCGCCAGGGCCGGGCGCGGGATCGCCAGTCCCTGCACGAACTCGCCCGGCTCGAGCTGGTTCTTCATGTAGCCGAGGTAGAACTCGGCCAACGGCATGCGCCGCACGCGTGCGCCGCGACGCAGTTCGATCTGCGCGTCGAGCGCCATCAGCACCGGCGGCGCGTCACCGATCGGCGAGCCGTTGGCGACGTTGCCGCCCATCGTGCCGGCGTGGCGGATCGGCGGTGACGCAAAGCGCAGCCAGACGTCGGTGAGCTCGGGGCGGTGTGCGGCGAGCGCGGCCCAGGCGGTTTCGAGCGACGCGCCGGCGCCGATGTGGAGTTCGTCGTCGCGCTCGGTGATCGTCTTCATCTCCGCGACGTCACCGACGAAGATCAAGTCGCCGACATCCCGGAACTGCTTGTTGACCCACAGGCCGATGTCGGTCGAGCCGGCCAGCACTTTAGCGTCCGGATGCTGTTCGCGCAGGCGAGCGAGCTCGGCGAGCGTCTTCGGTGCGAAGAAGTGGTCGAGGCGCGCGCTGGCAGCACCATGCGCGGCGCGGTAGCTGAAGCTGGCGCCGTCCTGTAATTCCGTCAGTGCCTTGACAACCGGCGCGGCGTCCAGCCTGACCGCGGGCAGATCGAACATGCGCTGGCCGGCGTCCAGGATCGGCCGGTAACCGGTGCAGCGGCACAGATTGCCCGACAGCTCGTCGGCGAGTTGCTGCCGCGTCGGCTGCGTGCCGGCGTCCTGATGGCGCTCGTAGGCCGACCACAGCGACATCACGAAGCCCGGGGTGCAAAAGCCGCATTGCGAGCCGTGGCATTCGACCATTGCCTGCTGCACCGGGTGCAGCGCGTCCGGTCGGGTCGTGGTCGCAACGCCGTCGTGCGCCGGCGGCTCCGAGGGTCTGGGTGCGGCAGCCGGTGTCGCGCCGGTTGCCTGCGGCGCGGCCTGTGCCTTCAGATCCTCCACCGTGAACAGCGCCTTGCCGTCGAGTGTCGGCAGGAACTGGATGCAGGCGTTGACGCTGTGCAGCATCAACCCTCCCACGGCGCCCGGCTCGTCGGGCCCGGCCAGCGTGCCGATGACGACCGTGCAGGCGCCGCAATCGCC
>JBDSBD010000004.1:0-14692 GCA_039921765.1 Burkholderiaceae bacterium | reverse complement strand
GCGCCGACGATGTTTGTCGGTGCCGCGATGTTCTTCGGCCAGGATCGGTTGGAGTTCGTGTGCGAAGCGTTGGAATAAGTGTCAAGGACCGTGGCGGCCCCGACGCTGGCAAGGCGTCGGACCAGGGCGTTCGCACTCGGTCCGTCAGGATGACAACGAGGGCGCCGCGCTGTCGGCCTCGGAAGGCGTCGGGAACCGGTGCGCATCGAACGCGAAGGCCGTCTTCGACGGGGTCTCAAGGCGGTACAGCCGGCGATCGGAGGGACCCTCCGCTGGCCGCTGGCCGCGGCCGGCATCCTCGACATCTGGGACCCACGCGCCGAGGACAGCATCGAGCCGGCCGAGCGGTAGGTCGACAAGCTGTGCCGCGACGATTCGAACCGAGTCGCGGCTCGGACCGCATGTGTTCGCCTGCACCGAAGGCATCAACGTAACCTTTCGCGCGCCGCGACGAACTGTCTTCCAGGCAGGTCAGTTCCGACCTGCCACAGCAGGCGGTTTCGCATGCGCGCACCGCCGATCTCAACCGGAGAAAAAGTCATGACCAATCAAATGCTTTCCGTTCTGGTCGCCAGCGCCTTTGCAACCGCGATCGGGTCGATGGTCGCGGTTCCAGCCAGCGCGGCCGAATCCATGCAGCCGATGAGCAAAGCGGCGATGGAGAAAATGATGAAGGAAAACCAGGCCAAGACCATGAAAGTCATGGCCAGCGGCAAGATGGAAAAGTGCTTCGGCGTGGCGCTGAAGGGTCAGAACGACTGCTACGCTGGCGCCGGAACCACCTGCGCCGGGACCAGCATGAAGGACTACCAGGGCAACGCGTTCAAGCTCGAGCCGACCGGCACTTGCACAACCATGCAAACCCCGAACGGGCTGGGAAGCCTGACGCCGAAGGCCTGAAGTCCACGCGAAGCTGGCGGAACCCGAACCGCCTGCACGGAGGCCGCCAATGCCGCATCGAGCCCAGCCAGACGATCCCGCAACCATCGCACCGCGTGCCGGCGTCGGCCTGAAGGCCGCGCACTACCGCACGGTCATCGATGCCGCACCTGACATGGGCTTCTTCGAGGTCCATGCCGAAAACTACATGGGTGCCGGCGGACCGCCGCACCGCTATCTGCAGGCCATCCGCGAACGCTATGCGCTGTCGCTGCATGGCGTCGGTCTGTCGATCGGCGCCGATCGGCCCCTTGATCGTGACCACCTGCGCCGTATGCGCGGCTTGATCGACCGCTACCGCCCGGCATTGTTCTCAGAGCACCTCGCCTGGTCGTCGCACGACAGCGGCTTCCTCAACGACCTGCTGCCACTGCCCTATACCGGCGAAACGCTGGCGCGCGTGTGCGAGCACATCGACGACGTGCAGACGACGCTGGGTCGCGAGATGCTGCTGGAGAATCCGTCGACTTATCTCGCATTCGTCGAAAGCACCTGGTCGGAGGTCGACTTCATCGCCGAGGTGGTGCGGCGCACCGGCTGTGGGCTGTTGCTCGACGTCAACAATGTCTACGTGGCATCGACCAATCAGCAGGAGGATGCGAAGGCCTACATCGACGCCTTTGCGCTGACCCATGTCCGGGAAATCCATCTGGCCGGGCACGCGCACGAGGTCGACGAAAAAGGACGGCCATTGCTCATCGACTCGCACGACCGCTGCGTCGACGAAATCGTCTGGGGCCTGTACGCGCATGCCATTCGCCGCCTCGGCAGCACGCCCACGCTGATCGAGTGGGATGCCGACATTCCGGCTTGGCCGGTGCTCGAGGCGCAGGCGCAACGCGCCCAGACGATCATGGACGCCATCGAGCGCGAAGAACGCGGCATCGTGCCGGGGCTTGCCGAGCGGCAACGCGGCTTCGCCCGCGCGCTGCTCGATCCACAGCGACCCATCCCGCCGGGACTGGTCGGCCCCGACGGCGAACCGAGCGAGCGGCGCTTCGCGGTGTATCGCAACAATGTGGTCAGCGGGCTGATCGACACCCTGCAGGCGGCGTTCCCCGCGGTGGGCCGGATCGTCGGGGCCGAGTTCTTTCGCGCGATGGCGCGTGTGTATGTTGCGCAGGAGCCGCCCGATTCGCCCATCCTGCTCGGCTACGGCGCAGGCTTCGCCGACTTCATCGGCACGTTCGGGCCCGCGGCCGCGCTGCCCTATCTGCCCGACGTCGCCCGCATCGAGCACGCCTGGGCCGAGGCCTATCACGCCACCGATACGACGCCGCTCGATCCCGCCGCGCTGGCGCAGATCGCACCGGACGCATTGCCCGGGCTCGAACTGCACCTCGGCCTTTCGGTCCGGTTGATCCGTTCCGGCTTCCCGGCGTTGACCATCTGGCGGATGAATGTCGACGACGGCGTGCCGGGGCCGGTCGATCTTGCCGCGGGCGGCGAGAACGTGCTCGTCGCGCGGCCGGGAACGCAAGTCGAACTTCGTTTGCTGTCGCCAGCCAGCGCCGAATTCGTCCAATCGCTGATCGATGGCCAACCGGTGATCGAAGCCACCCGGGCTGCCTTGGGGGTCGACAGCCACTTCGATCCTGCTCTCGATCTGGCCGAACTGGTGCAATCGGGAATCGTCGTGGGCTTCGAGACCCGACCCCACGACCGCGCTCTTCGCCAGGGAGCGCAAGCATGACGGCCCTGAGCGACGCGCGGGCGAAGCCGGTGACCATCGAAACGATGGCGCGATCCAGCGTGCGCAGGCTGGCCCGAGTGGCGGCGATCATTGCGCCGCCCCTGCTTCGGATTGCGCTGGCCGTTCCGTTCTTCCGTTCGGGCCTCACACGCTGGGATGGGTTCGGGTCGTTGTCACCGACTGCCGCCTATCTCTTCGAACAGGAGTTCAAGCTCCACCTGTTCGGAGGGGCCTATGGCTTTCCTGCGCCGCTGGTCGTCGCGCACCTCGTCGGTGCCGCCGAGATCATCCTGCCGATCCTGCTCGTGCTCGGCCTGGGAACGCGGTTCGTCGCACTTGGACTGCTTGCCATGACCGGCGTGATCCAGCTCGTCGTCCCCGAGGGTTGGGCCAACTTCCATCTGCTGTGGGCGGCCACGGCCGTCGCCATCATCGCCATCGGGCCGGGACGGTTGTCGATCGATCATCTGCTCGACCGGTGGTGTCGCCCCGCCAGGTTCGGAGGTGGCTCCTGATGGCCGAACCGGTGCCGCGCGTCCATCCACCGCCGCTGAAGATCGTCGGCGCACCCGAGGCGTGTGACCGGGCAATCGACGACGAGGGGTTGGATGCCGACCCGGCGAAATCGGCGGTCCCGGATGCTGACTGGACCATCCTCATGGCTCGCGCCCAGCAAGGTGAAGGCGCAGCCTACCTGCGCTTGCTGCAGGAAGTGACACCGTACCTGCGGGTTCTGGCGATGCGGCGGCACCGTGACCCGCGCGATATCGAGGACGCGCTGCAGGACGTGCTGCTGACGGTTCATGCGATCCGGCATACCTACGATCCGGCGCGACCGTTCGCACCGTGGCTGGTCGCGATCGCCAACCGGCGACTGGTCGACCGGCTGCGCCGCCAGGGCCGCACCCGCGCCCGGGAAACCCCGCTGAGCGCCGAGCACGATCACTTCGCGGGTGCCGCGACGAACTTCGAAGAAAGCACGGATCGCGACAAGCTGCAAGACGCCGTCGGCCACCTGCCGCCCAGGCAGCAGCAGGCGATCCGCCTGCTCAAGCTCGAGGAAATGTCGTTGAAGGAAGCCGCGAATGCCAGCGGCATGTCCATTGCCTCCCTTAAAGTCGCAACCCACCGTGCACTGATCAGCCTGCGCAGGATGCTGATCGACCGGAACGACAAACCATGAAAACGTCCGATCTCATCGTCACGCTGGCCGGGAATCTGAAGCCGGTGCGGCGCCTGCGGCCGCCCGTCGTTCGCGCAGGCGGCTGGCTGATGCTCGCCGCACTGGTGCTGGCGGTGCTGACGATCAGCCAGGGCATTCGCCCCGACCTCGGCGAGCGGCTGCGCGACCCCGCCTTTGCCGTGAGCATGGCGGCGTCTCTGCTGACCGGGGTGCTGGCGGCGATCGCCGCGTTCCATCTCAGTCTGCCCGATCGGTCACGGCGCTGGCTGCTGCTGCCGTTGCCGGCGCTGGTGGTGTGGTTGTCGAACATCGGCTACCAATGCCTGGTGCAATGGATCAGCATCGGTCCGCAGGGCCTCGCTCCGGGCGAGGCGGCGCGCTGCTTCGCCACGCTGGTGCTCAGCGGCCTGCCGTTGTCGCTCGCGCTGCTGGTCATGCTGCGCTACGCCGGGCCATTGCGGCCTTCGACCGTCGCCCTGACCGCCGGTCTGGCGGTCGCCGGGATCACCGCGACTGCCCTGTCGATGTTCCATGTGCTCGACGCCACGGCGCTGATCCTGATGTGGAATCTCGGCACGGCGTTGTTGTTCGTCGGGCTCGGCGGCCTGTTCGGTCGCCGGTTGTTCCGATGGGTCGCCCCGCTGGCGTAGACGGTCCGCGAGCAGGCTGCCCGCACCCACCCCTCACCCCAACCGCGCTGCCGCCAGCAAGTCCTTCGTGTAGTCCTCGCGCGGCGCGTCGAACAGCGCCTGCGCCTCGCCTTCCTCGACCACGGCACCGTCCTTCATCACCATCACGCGGTGCGACATCGCGCGCACCAGCGCGAGATCGTGGCTGATGAACACATAGCTCATCGCGTAGCGGCGCTGCAGATCGGCAAGCAGCGCCAGCACCTGCTGCTGCACCGACACATCGAGGGCCGAGGTCGGCTCATCGAGCACCAGCACCTCGGGGCGCAGCACCACCGCGCGCGCGATCGCGATGCGCTGGCGCTGCCCGCCCGAGAACTCGTGCGGATAGCGCTGCAGCACGCTGGCCTCGCCGTGGCGTGCGCCCAGGCCCACTTCGTCGAGCATCGCCAGCACCAGTTGGTCGCGCTCGGCTTCGGACAGGTCGGTGCGGTGCAGCGCCAGCCCCTCGCCGACGATCTGGCTCACCGTCAGGCGCGGGCTCAGGCTCGCGAACGGGTCCTGAAACACCACCTGCATGCGCCTGCGCATCGCGCGCAGCGCGCTGCGCCCTGCGTTGTCGATGCGCGCGCCGCCCACCTCGACCGCGCCGGCCGAGATCGGCTGCAGCGCCAGCAGCGCCATGCCCAGTGTGGTCTTGCCCGAACCCGACTCGCCGACGACGCCCAGTGTCTCGCCGCGCCGCAGTTGCAGGCTCACGTTGCGCACCGCCTGGAAATGACGCTTGGCGAACCAGCCCTCGGTGCTCGTGAATGTAACGCCCACACCTCGGGCCTCAACGAGCACCGGCGCATTGGCCGCGAGCGGCTCCACCACACGCTGCGGCCGGCTCGCGAGCAGCTTCTGCGTGTAGGCATGCTCTGGATGCGCGAACACGTCGGCCGTGTCACCCATCTCGACGAGGCGGCCGCGCTCCATCACGCCGACCCGGTGCGTGAAGCGGCGCACCAGGTTCAGGTCGTGCGTGATGAACAGCAGCGCCATGCCCATCTCGGCCTGCAGCTCGTCGAGCAGCGCCAGGATCTGGGCCTGGATCGTCACGTCGAGCGCGGTCGTGGGCTCGTCGCAGATCAGCAGGCGCGGCTTGCAGGCCAGCGCCATCGCGATCATCGCGCGCTGGCGCTGGCCACCCGAGAGCTGGTGCGGATAGGCGTCGATGCGGCGCTCCGGCTCGGGGATACCGGTGCGCGCCAGCAGCTCGGTGGCGCGCGCGCGCGCCTGGTTCTTGCGCAGCCCTTCGTGCAGCTCCAGCACCTCGCCGATCTGGTTGCCCACGGTGTACAGCGGGTTCAAAGCCGTCATCGGCTCCTGGAAGATCATCGCGATCTCGGCGCCGCGAATGCCGCGCATCTGGCGCTCCGAGTTCTGCATCAGGTCGGTGCCGTCGAAGCGGATCGCGCCGGCGGTCTCGGCCGACTCGACCAGCCGCAGCAACGACAGCGCGGTGATCGACTTGCCCGAGCCCGATTCACCGACCAGGCCGAACTTCTCGCCCGCCGCGATCGTGAACGAGATGTCATCCACCACCGCGTGCGCGCCGAAGCGCACGCTCAGACCCTCGACTTCGAGGAGATTTCCGGTGCTCATGACTTGCGCGTGTCGAAGGCGTCGCGCAAGGCTTCACCGATGAAGGTCAGCAGCAACATCGCCACCACGAGCACGATGAAGGTTGGCAGGATGATCCACCACGAATCGAGGTTCTCCTTGCCCTGGCGCAGCAGGTCGCCGAGCGACGGCACGGAGGGCGGTACGCCCAGGCCCAGGAAGTCGAGCGAGGTCAGCGCGAGGATCGCGCCGCTCATGCGAAACGGCAGGAACGTGATCACCGGCGTGAGCGAGTTGGGCAACACGTGGCGCCAGATGATGCGTCCGTTCGACAGGCCCAGCGCGCGCGCCGCCTTCACGAATTCGAGCGAGCGATTGCGCAGGAATTCGGCGCGCACGTAGTCCGACAGACCCATCCAGCCCCACAGCGACAGCAGCACCAACAGCAGCAGCAGCGAGGGCTCGAAGATCGACGCGAAGATGATCAGCAAATACAGCTCGGGCACTGCGCCCCAGATCTCGATCAGGCGTTGCAGGGCCAGGTCGATGCGCCCGCCGAAATAGCCCTGCAGCGCGCCCGCGCCGATGCCGATCGCGGTGCCGGTCACGGTGAGCGCGAGCGCGAACCAGATGCTGACCCGAAAGCCGTAGAGCAGGCGCGCCACCACGTCCTGGCCGGTGGCGTCGGTGCCGAGCCAGTTCTGCGCGCTCGGTGGGGCCGGATTGGGCGCCTTCTGGAAGTAGTGCACCGAGCTCGCGCCGTTGCGGTTGAGGGTGAACAGCGCCCAGTTGCCGGGTTTGGCGAACTCGCGCGCGATGAGCGGGTCGGTCCAGTCGGTCGGCGTGCCGAAGTCGCCGCCCAGGGTCTTTTCGGGCGGGTTGTGGAAGACCGGTGCGAACCACTGGCCGTTGTAGTGCGTCAGCAGCGGCCGGTCGTTGCTGACCAGTTCGGCGAACGTGGAGACGACCAGGATGACGAGAAAGACCCACAGCGAAACGTAGCCGATGCGGTTGCGCTTGAAGCGCGCCCAGGCGCGCTGGTTCGGCGACAGGCTGGTGGTGGGCGTCGGCGCGGTTGACGGCCCGATCGCGTCGGTCGGCGCCACGCTCGTGTTCACCGGGGGCAGCACCCGACTCATTTGGCCACGCTCGTGAATTGAACGCGCGGATCGATCACGACGTACAGCAGGTCCGACACCAGCTTGACCACGAGCCCGATCAGGGTGAACAGGTACAGCGCGCCCAGTACCACCGGGAAGTCACGCCGAATCACCGACTCGAACGACAGCAGGCCCAGCCCGTCGAGTGAGAAGAGTGTCTCGATCAGCACCGACCCGGCGAAAAAGGCGCCGACGAAGGCCGCCGGAAAGCCGGTGATCAGCGGGATGAGTGCGTTGCGGAAGATGTGCTTGTAGAGCACGCGGCGCTGCGACAGACCCTTGGCGCGCGCCACCACCACGTACTGCTTGCGCATCTCCTCGACGAAGGTGTTCTTGGTCAGCATCGTCATCACCGCGAAGCTGCCGATCACCAGGCAGATGAGCGGCAAGGTGAGGTGCCAGAAGTAGTCGGCGATGCGCGCCGGCCAGCTCAGCTCAAACCAGTTGTCGGAGGTCAGGCCGCGCAGCGGAAACCACTCGACGAAGCTGCCTCCAGCCAGCAGCACGATCAGCAGCACGCCGAGCACGAAGCCCGGGATTGCGTAGCCGACCAGCACCACCAGCGAGGTCGCCACATCGAAGCGCGTGCCGTCGCGCACCGCCTTGGCCACGCCGAGCGGGATCGAGATCAGGTAGGAGACCAGGAAGGTCCACAGCCCGAGCGAGATCGACACCGGCAGCTTCTCCTTGATCAGCTCCCACACATCCTTGTTCTGCAGGAAGCTGCGCCCGAGATCGAAGCGCGCGAAGCTGGCCAGCATCTCGAAGTAGCGCACGTGCACCGGCTTGTCGAAGCCGTAGAGCTTCTTCAGCGCCTCGACCTGCTTGGCGTCGATGTCGCGTCCGGCCTTGTACGAGATGCCATCGCCGCGCTGGCTGGTGCGCGCTTCGGCCATGATCTGCTCGACCGGGCCGCCGGGCACGAACTGGATCACGATGAAGGTGATCGTCAGCGCACCCAGCAGGGTCGGGATCATCAGCAATACGCGCTTGAGAATGTAGGCAAGCATCAAGGCTCCTTAACGCCTGGCCGGATCGAGGATCCACCAGGTTTCGAGCGGCCACACCGGCCAGCTCGATGCAGTGTCGATGGAGAAGTACCTGGCCTGCACCCGGGGCATTCCGAACTTGTTCCAGTACGAGCTCGGCTGCGCCGCGGTGTACAGCTCCGGGATCTGCCAGTAGTTCCACATCACCACGCGGTCCAGCGCTCGGCAGGCGTCGCGCAGCTCCTGCAAGGTGCTCGCGCGCCCCATCGCCTCCAGGATGTGATCGACCGCCGCGCTCTTGACGCCGCGGAAGTTGTTGTTGCCGGGTTGCCCGGCCGACGCGCTGCCGAACACCGAGACGTAGTCGGTTGCCGAGGGGATCGTGAACTCGCCGCCGGCGATCGTGATCAGGTCGAAGTCGTACTGCTCGAGGCGGCGCCGGTACAGCGCAAAGTCGACCTGCCGCGTCTTCAACTGGATGCCGAGTTTGGCGAGGTTGCGCTCCCAGTCGGTCTGACGCGAGCCTTCACCGGGGCTCAGATACGTCATCTCGAACGCCTTGCCTTCGGCATTGCGCAGCACACCGTCATCGGCGAGTTTCCAGCCGGCCTGCTCGAGCAGGGCGCGCGCCTGCAGCAGATTGTGGCGCAGCCGGGCCGGCTCGCCCCCGGTCGAGGCCGGCACGAATGGCGGGCCGAACACCTCGGGCGGCAGTTCCTTGCGATAGGGCTCGAGCAGCGCCAGCTCGCCCGGCGACGGCAGCCCCTGGGCGGCGAACTCGGAGTTGTTGAACAGGCTGTAGGCGCGTTCGTACAGGTGATAGCGGTTGATGGTGTCGAAATCCCAGGTCAGCGCGAGCGCGTGGCGCACCCGCCGATCCTGGAACAGCGGCTGGCGCAGGTTGAACAGCGTCGACTGCAGGGCCTGGCCGGCGTCGGTCTTGAACAGCTTCTTGGCGATCAAACCCTGGTCCCATTTCTCGCCTTGCTGCTGGCGCACCCAGATGCGCGCGCTGTAGATCTTGACGATATCGAACTCACCGGCCTTGAATGCTTCGGTGGCCACGGCCTGGTCGCGGTAGTAGCGGTAGATCACGCGATCGAAATTGAATGTGCCGCGCCGCGCCGGCAGGTCGCGTGCCCAGTACGCGGGGTTGCGCTGCAACTCGAGCCGGCGCCCACTGTCGGCGCGCGCGATTGTGTACGGCCCCGAGGTGATCGGGTACTCGGTGACGATCTCGTCGAAGCGGTTGTGGCTGCCATCGGGCTGGAGGCCCCACTTGTGCGAGAACACCGTCAGCCCGCCCGCGGTGAACAGCGTGTCGTTGCTGCGGTCGCGCAGATCGAAGCGCACGGTCCGTGCGTCGAGCACGACGGCGCGCTCGATGCCGGCCAGCGCGGTCTGCATACCCGGCGACGCCTGCGGCCCCGACATCTGCTCGAAGCTGTACTTCACATCCTCGGCGAGCACCGGATCGCCGTTGTTGAAGCGGGCCTTCGGATTCAGCCGGAACGTGATGGACGACTTGTCCGGCGCGATCCGCATCGACTCGGCCAGCAGCCAGTACATCGTCTGCAACTCGTCACCCGACAGTATGGCCAGCGGTTCGAACATGAAGATCGAGAGCGCCGCGGGCGCGTTGCCTCGCACCGTGAACGGGTTGAACTTGTCGAAGCTCGAGCGCCGGTCCGGGTTGCGCAGGTACAGCGTGCCGCCCTTGGGCGCCGCCGGGTTCACATACTCGAAGTTGTGGAAGTCGGCCGGATACTTCGGCGCGCCGAAGGCCGCGTAAGCGTGCACCCAGCCTGTGGACGCAGGGGCTGCGGCGTCGGTGGCCACGCTGTGCGTGGGCGACCCCGGCTCGGCGGCGCCTGCAGAGGTGCAGCTTGCGGCCCAGAGTGCAAGGCCCAGTCCCAGCGCCAGGGATTGCAGCCCGGCGAGCGCGCGCGCCGGGCTGCAAACAGAATACTTCGACATGGCGCGAATCCTAAGCCACGTGCCGGGCTGCCTGAGTGCGATTGACCCCGTGGCTCGCAAGAGCAGCGGTTGGCCGCACCGGTCTCCGCGCCGCGGCGGGTCCGAGCGTCGGTCATGAAAAAGCCGCGCAAGACATACGCCTTGCGCGGCTTCCATTGGTCAAGCCAATCGGGCAGGGCGCAGCGTGTGACGCCCGCCGCTGCGGCCGATCAGGTGGCCGGTTTGTCGCTCAGTGCCGTGAGGTTTTCCTTCAGCTCCGGAGGCATCGCCGCGTTCAGGTTGATGCCCTTCGGCGGGATCGGCGACATGAACCACTTGTCATACAGCTTGGTGAACTCGCCGCTCTTCATCATGCCGGCCAGCGTGTCGTCAACCAGTTTCTTGAAGACCGGATCGTCGTGGCGGACCATGATGGCGTACGGTTCGACCTGGATGGCCTTGCCCACCACCGCCAGGCTGGCCGGATCACGCGACGAGGCGCGCAAGCCGTGGAGCAGGATCTCGTCCATGCCGAAGGCCACCGCGCGCCCGGTTTCGACCATCAGCGCCGCGTCGGCGTGGTCCTTGGCGCCGAGCAGCTCCATGCCGAGGTTCTTTTCCTCGTTCAGGTTGCGCAGGATCTTGTAGTTGGTGGTGCCGGTGGTCGAGACGACCTTCTTGCCCTTCAGATCATCGATCGAGTCGATCTTCGTGCCGGCCTTCACCAAGAACCGGGTGCCGGTGTAGAAGTAGTTGGTCGCAAAGGCCACCTGCTTGGCACGCTCGGAATTGTTGGTGGTGGAGCCGCACTCGATGTCGATGGTGCCATTTTGCAGCAGCGGGATCCGGTTGCCAGAGGTGACAGCCTGGTACTTGACCTTCAGGTCGCTGCGCCCGGTGGTCTTCTTGACCGCGTCGACGATCTTCTCGCAGATCTCGAAGCCGAAGCCGATCGGCTGGCCCTTGTCGCCGAGGTACGAGAACGGAATCGACGATTCGCGATAGGCGACCGTCATCTCGCCCGATTGCTTGACCTTGTCGAGCGTGGACGTGGGCTGCGCGGTGGCCATCAGCGGCACGGCCAGCGCGAGCAACGACAGGGACTTCAAGAGTTTCAACTGCATGGACGATCCTTTAGGCAAGAATGTTGGTGACCTTGGGATGCTACGGATGGTGCGAAGTTCCGCCCTCCGCGTTTGCCCTCATGCCGGGGCTGGATTTGGCGCTAGCATCCGCGGTTTGTCGCGCCGGCGCGAATCGTACGCCAATGCGCGCGCCACCCGCTCACCCGCGTCTCCGGCCTGGCCCGGAGCCAACCCAGGAGCCTGACACGATGTCCTCGAAGTTCATCCGCATCGCCCTTTCGCTCGCCCTGACGGGGATGGCCCTGGGTGGCACCGAGCCGGTGGCCGCGGCCGGCCCGTCGGCCGCGGACGAGCCGAATCTGCTCAATATCTATAACTGGTCCGACTACATCGCCGACGACACGATCCAGAACTTCGAGAAAGAAACCGGCATCAAGGTCAACTACGACAACTACGACTCCAATTAGATCCTGCATGCCAAGTTGATCGCCGGCAACAGCGGCTACGACATCGTGGTGCCGGGATCGCACTTCGCCAAGACCCAGATCCAGGGCGGCCTGCTGCAAAAACTCGACCGGGCCAGGCTCACGAACTGGGGCAATCTCGACAAGGGCCTGCTCGAGCAGCTCGCCGCGGTGGACCCGGGCAACCAGTACCTGGTCGACTGGATGTGGGGCTATGTCACGGTGGGCATCAACACCGCCAAGGTCAAGGCCGCGCTGGGTGACTTGCCGATGCCTGACAACGCCTGGAGCCTGATCTTCGACCCGAAGTACGCGAGCAAGCTCAAGAGCTGCGGTGTCAACTTCCTCGATTCGGCCTCCGAGGTGCTGCCGGTGGCGATGCTCTACGTCGGCAAGCCAGCCTACAGCAAGGTGGCCGCCGACTACCCGGCGGCGCAGGCCATGCTCAAGAGCGTGCGGCCGTTCGTCACCCGCTTCTCCTCGAGCGGCTACATCAACGACCTGGCGAGCGGAACGCTGTGCGCGGTGATGGGCTACTCGGGCGACATCAACATCGCCCGGGCGCGTGCGATCCAGGCCAACCCGAAGCTCGCGCCGCAGATCGAGGCGCTGGTCCAGAAGGGCGGCGCGACGCTGTTCTTCGACACGATGGCGATTCCGAAGGATGCCAAGCACGTCGCCAACGCGCACCGGTTCATCAACTACATTCTTCGCCCCGAAGTCGCCGCGGCGCTGACCAACAGGGTCTTCTACGCCAATCCGAACGCGGCCTCGCTGAGGTATGTGAAGAAGGACGTGGCCGAGAACGCGTCGATCTTCCTGAGCCCGGCGGACCAGAAGCGCATGACCCCGCCCGACGCCGTGCCGCAGGACATCCGGCGCGTGCAGACGCGCATCTTCACGAACTTCAAGGCCGGACGGTAGGCGCAGCGCGGGCCGCGGGTGGCGCCGTGGCTGCGTTGCCGATCGGCCGACGTGCCGGCGCCGCGGATCAGTCCCCGGCGTCCGCACGCCCCACCGGCGGGGGCAGGTCGCGCATCGAGCCGAACGCACGTGCGTAGGCCCGGGTGAATTCCGCGCCGAGCAGGAAGATCTGCGCCGAGTAGTAAACCCAGATCAGGATCACGACCAGTGAGCCGGCGGCGCCGAAACCCGACGCGACGCTGCTCTTGCCGATGTACAGGCCGATCAGGAATCTGCCGATCGAGAACATCAGGCTCGTCACCAGCGCCCCCAGCCAGACGTCGCCCCAGAGGACGTGCACGCGCGGCATGAGCTTGTAGATCATCGCGAAGACAAGCGTCGTGAGCGCAAAGCCAGCCAGCAGGTTGAGGGTCTGTGCCGTGGCTGCCCAGTCACCGAAGAGCCCGCCCCACCAGCGGCCCGCCGCAGCCATGGCCGCGTCGAGCACGAGCGAGACCATCAACATGAAGGCCAGGCCCAGGATCATGCCGAAGGACAGCAGCCGGGTGCGCAGCATGTTCCACAGCCCGCTCGAGTTGGCGCGGGCCGGGGCGCGCCAGATGCGATCGAGTGCGTTCTGGAGTTCGCCGAACACGGAGGTCGCGCCAATGAGCAGGACCGTGACGCCGATCAGCGTCGCGGTGATGCCCTCGGTGGGCCGGTTGACGCTGGCCAGCAGGCCCTCGATCACCTTGGCCGCGTCGTCCCCCATCAGGCCTCGCAACTGGCCGAAGATCTCGCCGCGCGCGGCGTCTGCGCCGAACATCAGGCCGGCGATCGAGATCACGATCAACAGCAGCGGCGCCAGCGAGAACACCGTGTAGTAGGACAGTGCGGCGCCCATGCTCGGCGCGTAGTCATCGACCCAGGCCGACGCGGCGCTCTTGACGAGTCGCCACCAGGCACCGATCGATTGCATCTCGCTCACGGCATCGGCTCTTGTTTGCGCTGTCGGTTACTCCACCTTCACGCCCTTCCAGAATGCCACGCGCCCCTTGATCTCGGCGGCGGCTTCCATCGGCTCCGGGTAATACCAGACCGCGTTCTCGTTCAGGTCACCGTTGACGAACAGGCTGTAGTAATGCGCCTGGCCTTTCCAGGGGCAGCTGCTGCGGTGGTTGCTGAAGCTCACGTACTCGCGCTTCAGGCTCGCCTCGGGGAAGTAGTGGTTGCCTTCGACGACAACGGTGTCGTCGCTCTCGGCGATGGTCACGCCGTTCCAGCTTGCTTTCATCGCGGCTTCCTTGCTCGGGTTCGTCCCGACATCATCCCGGATATCGCGCCGCCGCGCTGCGCAGCCGACCGGCGACCCGCGCGGCGAAGGCCTTGTCGCCGGTCACGACCACGTTGTCGCCGTGGCGCAGCACGTCCATCGCGAGTTCGGTCGGATCGCTGTAGGGCATCTGCAGTTCGTAGCGACGTTCACCCGGCGGGCTGCCGGAGGTCGCGTCGAGCCAGCGTCCCTTTTGCTGCGGGTGCCATTCCTCGTTCGCAACCCACTGCGCGGCGTCGGCGTCGAACACCAGGGTGGCCCAGCGGACCTTGGCGCCGTCCCCGCCGTAGATGCCGTAGCCGGCGTCGAGCGAGGCTTCGAGCTCGCGCAGCGCGACGTTCTTTGCGCGCGTGTCGAGTACGCGCGCGTCGCGGATCGCGTCGAGCGCGAAGCGGCGCAGCCCGTGGCTGGCGTGGCACCAGGCGTCCAGGTACCAGGTGTTGCGGTGGTTCACGAGACGCTGCGGCGAAACGTCGCGCTCGCTCAGGCTGCGCTCACTGCGCTTGAAGTAACGCAACCAGACTCGCCGCCGCTGCAGCAGCGCTCCGCCGAGCAGCTCGAAGTGCCGGCTCGGCACGCGCCGCCGCGCGGTGCCGATCACCTTCACGCGACGCGTCAACGCGCGTGCCTCATCGGCATCGGTGCCCAGCACGCTTTCAAGCCGCTCGGTCAAGGGCTGCAGATGGCGGGCGAGAACTCCATCGTCGTCGAGCCCGGCGAGGAGCTGCTGCATCGTCAACAGCGCGTGGATCT
>JBDSBD010000003.1:0-5137 GCA_039921765.1 Burkholderiaceae bacterium | reverse complement strand
CCCACTACGTGCTCGCGGGCCATCTGCATCCGTGCGTCAGCGTCAAGGGGCGCGAGCACGACTGGCTGCGTCTGCCCTGCTTCTGGTTCACGCCGCACGTCGGCGTGCTGCCGGCGTTTGGCGCGTTCACCGGTATGCAGACGATTCGCGCGGCGAGCGATGAGCGCGTGTTTGCGGCAACGCACGAGCAGGTGTTCGAGCTGCGTCGCACGCGCGCCTGAGCTGCCCATTCGAAGCGCCTGTTGCCATTGCACAGTGCGGGCGACTCGCTCTCAGGCCTGCGCCGCGCAATCGCACATCGGTAAGGCTGTATGGCTGCACGGGTGCGACGTTCCGGCCGGAGGGTCCGTGTCGGGCCGGCAGCGGACTCGGAAAGTGGCCGTGGCCTTGGCACGGCCGAGCCCGGCGCCGCCGCTACACTCATGCGCGACTTCACTCCCGGGCGGGCGCCACCCGGCGCACCCGGCGTTCAACCCTGACCTCGCATGCCCACTCCTCCCATCGAACAACCCTTGCTGCACCTGATCGCGCGGGCCGAAAGCCTGCTCACGCGCCTCGAAGCGGTCCTGCCACACGCGCCACGGCCACCTGATTGGGACGCCTCAATTGCGTTTCGTTACCGCCGGCGTGGCGCGTCGGGCGTGCTCGAGCCGGTGCGGCACGTGGCCCCGATCGTGCTTGACGCGCTGGTCGAGGTTGATGCCCAAAAGGAACGCTTGCTGCGCAACACGCGGCAGTTCGTGGCCGGCGCGAGTGCCAACAACGTGCTGCTCACCGGTGCACGGGGCACCGGAAAGAGCTCGCTGATCAAGGCCTGCCTGAACGAGTTTGCGGCGCAGGGACTGCGCCTGATCGAGGTCGACAAGTCCGACCTGATCGACCTGCCCGACATCGTGGACCTGGTCGCGGAGCGGCCCGAGCGCTTCGTCGTGTTCTGTGACGACCTGAGTTTCGACGAGGGCGAGCCTGGCTACAAGGCGCTCAAATCGATTCTCGACGGCTCGATCGCCCAGGCGTCCGACAACGTGCTGATCTACGCCACCAGCAACCGCCGCCACCTGCTGCCCGAGTACATGAAGGAGAACCTCAGCTATCAGCACACCGAGGACGGCGAGGTTCATCCCGGCGAGGGGGTCGAGGAGAAAATCTCTTTGTCCGAGCGCTTCGGCTTGTGGGTGAGCTTCTACCCGTTCACCCAGGATGAGTACCTGGCGATCGCCGCGCAGTGGCTGCGTGGCTTCGGCGTCGACGAGGAGCGCATCAAGGCGGCGCGTCAGGAAAGCCTGGTCTGGGCGCTCGAGCGCGGCTCGCGCTCGGGGCGGGTGGCGTTCCAGTTTGCCAAGGACTATGCCGGGAGGCACGGCGCTTGAGCACGCCCGCGCCGCGTCCACCGGCTGACGCGCTGGAGCGAGAGTCGCGCCGCCCGGTGGACGTTGCTGTCGGCGTGTTGATCAACCCCGACGGCGAGTTCTTGTTGACCTCGCGACCCGAAGGCAAGGTGTTTGCCGGCTACTGGGAATTCCCGGGCGGCAAGCTGGAGCCGGGCGAGACGGTCGAGCAGGCACTGCGACGCGAATTGTTCGAGGAGCTCGGCATCACGACCGGTGCGGTGCAGCCCTGGCAGGTCGAGTTGGTCGACTATCCGCATGCGCGGGTGCGGCTGCATTTTTGCAAGGTCTTCGAGTGGTACGGCGGATTCGAGATGCGCGAAGGTCAGGCCATGGCGTGGCAGCGCCTGCCGGTCGAGGTGGCACCGGTGTTGCCGGGCACCATCCCGGTGTTGCAATGGTTTGCGCTGGAGCGGGGCTTTGCCGGCGCGACGCATCGCCGGCTGTGATGACGCCGCTACACTCAGCGCCATGGACTGGCTGGATCAGGTGAAGTGGGACGCCGATGGCCTCGTGCCGGCGATCGCGCAGGAAGTCGGCAGCAACGACGTGCTGATGTTCGCCTTCATGAACCGCGAGGCGTTGGCGCGCACCGCGGAACTGGGCGAGGCGGTGTACTACAGCCGTTCTCGCAAGCGGCTGTGGCACAAGGGCGAGGAGAGCGGGCACCTGCAAAAGGTCTCCGAACTGCGCCTGGACTGCGATAACGACGTGGTGCTGCTCAAGGTCGAGCAGCTCGGCCACGCCGCACACGAGCCGGGCATCGCCTGCCACACCGGGCGCCACTCGTGTTTCTTCCAGCGGTTGGAGGGGGATGCGTGGGAAACCGTCGAGCCGGTCTTGAAAGACCCGGCGCGCATCTATAAATGAGCGCGAAGAATCACGGCGCGGCAATGTCGCAGGACGTGCTGGCGCGCCTTGCCGACGTGATCGAATCGCGCAAGACCGGCGATCCGGACCGGAGCTATGTCGCGCGGCTGTTTCACAAGGGCACGGACGCGATCTTGAAGAAGATCGGCGAAGAGGCGACCGAGACCGTGATGGCGTGCAAGGATGGCGTGCCCGAGCGCATCGTCGCCGAGGTCGCTGATCTGTGGTTCCACTCGATGCTCGCGCTCAGCGCGTTCGATCTCACGCCGGCCGACGTGCTGGCCGAGCTGGAGCGGCGCGAAGGCATGTCCGGTTTGGAGGAGTTTGCATTGCGCAAGGCACAGCAACGCGACCAGGAGGATGCATGAGCGACGCCGTTGAGAACCCGGCCCCAGGGCAGAGTCCGCAGGATGCGCAGCGCGACGGCTCGTTGCGAACCATCGGCCACATCAGCTATGCGCTGCACGCCATCGTGGCGGTTTGCGCTGTGTTGCCGGGTGTGCAGGCGAGCGTGCTGCTGCTGCTGGTGGCGTTCGGGATTGACCTGTTCAAGCGCGACGAGGCGCGCGGCACCTGGCAGCAGTCGCACTTCAGCTGGCGCATTCGCAGCGTGCTGTGGGCCGGAGCGCTGTACCTCATCACGATCCCGCTCTGGCTGCTGCTGTTCGTGCCTGGCTGGATCGCCTGGTGCGTGATCTCGATCTGGTTTCTCTACCGGGTGGTCCGCGGGTGGCTCGCGATGAGCGAGCGCCGGCCGATGCCGCAATGAGCACAGCTGCCATGAAACACGTCGATCCGAACTGCATTTTCTGCAAGATCGTGGCCGGCCAGGTGCCGAGTCGCAAGGCGTATGAAGACGACGATCTGCTCGTCTTCCACGACGTCGAGCCCTGGGCGCCGGTGCATCTGCTGGTGATTCCGAAGGAGCACATTGCGACCCTGTACGAGGCCGACGACTCCCATGCACGCGTGCTCGGGCGCATGCTGCCGCTGGCGCCCAAGCTGATGCGCGAACTCGGAGTGACCAACGGCTTTCGCGTCTTCATGAACACCGGCGAGGATGCGCGCCAGGAGGTGCAGCACGTGCACTTGCACATCATCGGTGGGCCGCGGCCCTGGGCCCGGGGCTGAGCCAAAGCCGCCGGGCGCGGCTCGAGCGCGTCGGACGAGGAGGGCGCCTCGACCCGGATCGCGGAACTGTGTGCCCGCGCCACGACTCAGACCCCGGTGCAAGCGGGGAAACCACACCGCGCGCTTCGGGTGGGAATGCTGCCGGCACAGGTCCGGCGGCACACTAGAATTCGTCTTCTGTCGATTGGAGAATTATCATGGGTTCATTCAGCATCTGGCATTGGTTGATCGTGCTGCTGATCGTGGTGCTGGTGTTCGGCACCAAGAAGCTCAAGAACATGGGCACCGATCTGGGCGGGGCGGTCAAGGGCTTCAAGGATGGCGTGCGCGACGGCGGCACCACCGAGACGCCTGCGCCCACACCGCAAGTCAACACCAACAAGACCGTCGACGCTGACACGGTCGACGTCGAAGCAAAGACCAAGTCGTGAGCGGCCTGAGGGTCGCGCTGACATGGCGCCCGTCCCGGCTTCTTGGCGTCGCGCGACGAGGCGAGGCGGGTGTGTTGGTGCGCGGGAATCATGATTGATTTTGGTTTCGACAAGATTGCGCTGATCGGAGCGGTGGCACTCATCGTCATCGGACCCGAAAAGTTGCCGCGCGTGGCGCGTACGGTGGGCCACCTGGTGGGCAAGGCGCAGCGCTACGTGGCCGACGTGAAGGCCGAAGTGAATCGTTCGATCGAGCTCGAAGAGCTCAAGAAGATGAAGACCGAGTTCGAGGACGCGGCGCGCAACGTTGGTGAAACGGTCTCCGGCGAGATCCAGCGCACCGGCGCCGAGCTGGAGAGCGCGTGGAAGGACGCCGATCTGCCACCGGACGGTGGCGACGAGCACCCGGAACTCCTGTCGCCTCCGCTGACCTACAAGAATCCGAAGAAGAACTGGCGCCTCAAGCGTGGCGCCACACCGCAGTGGTACAAGCGGCGCAACGGGGTGCGCGTCAAGGCGCAATCGGGCGCGGCGCGGGTGGCACGCTTCCGGCCGCCGCGCGCCTCGGCGTAGACCCTTGATGAGCGAAGACCGAAAGCCCGACGAACTCGAGGGCACCGAGCAGCCGTTTGTCTCCCACCTGATCGAGTTGCGCGACCGGCTGATCCGCGCCAGCATCGCAGTCGGTGTGTGTTTCGGGCTGCTCGCGCTGTGGCCCGGCCCGGCCGGGCTCTACGACCTGTTGGCCGCGCCACTGGTCGCGCACCTGCCCAAGGGCGGCACGTTGATCGCCACCAGCGTGATCTCGCCGTTCCTGGTCCCGCTCAAGATCACGCTGATGGCGGCGTTCATGCTCGCGCTGCCGGTGGTGCTGTACCAGGTCTGGGCGTTTGTCGCACCGGGCCTGTACACGCACGAGAAAAGGCTCGTGCTGCCGCTCGTGTTCTCGAGCACGCTGCTGTTCTTTGTCGGTGTCGGGTTCTGCTACTTCTTCGTGTTCGGACAGGTCTTCACCTTCATCCAGAACTTCGCGCCAAAGAGCGTCGCGGCGATGCCGGACATCGAGGCCTACCTGAGCTTCGTGTTGACGATGTTCATCGCGTTCGGCGCGGCTTTCGAAGTCCCGGTGGTGGTGGTGGTTCTGGCGCGCATGGGTCTGGTCAGCATCGATAAGCTGCGGTCGTTTCGCAGATACTTCATCGTGCTGGCGTTCATCATTGCGGCGGTGCTGACGCCGCCCGACGTGGTCTCGCAGCTTGCGCTGGCGATCCCGATGGTGCTGCTCTATGAGGTCGGCATCATCGCCGCGGGCTTCTT
>JBDSBD010000002.1:0-7496 GCA_039921765.1 Burkholderiaceae bacterium | reverse complement strand
GCCGAGGCCTTCCACGTTCAACAGCGTCTTCTGCAACAGCACGAGCTGCGGCTGAATTTCGACGTTGAAACGGCGCGAGGTCTGGAACAGGCGCAGCAGCACCTGGCCGAGCGAGATGTCTTTGAGCGGGCGGTCGAAGTGCGGCTCGCACACCGCACGAATGGCGCCTTCGAGCTCATCGATGCGGGTGTTGGGTGGCACCCAGCCCGACTCGACGTGCAACTCGGCGACGCGCTTGTAGTCGCGCCTGAAAAACGCGATGAAGTTCTGCGCCAGGTACTCCTTGTCGAACTCGGTCAAGGTGCCGACGATGCCGAAGTCGAGCGCGATGTAGCGCCCGAAGCTCTCGGGCGCGATCGAGACCTGGATGTTGCCGGGGTGCATGTCGGCATGAAAGAAGCCGTCGCGAAACACCTGGGTGAAGAAGATCGTCACGCCATCGCGCGCCAGCTTCGGGATGTCGACACCGGCATCCACCAGGCGCTGCAGCTGGCTGATCGGCACGCCCGTCATGCGCTCCATCACGATCACGCTCTGGGTGCACAGATCCCACACCATCTCGGGGATCATCACCAGGTTCAAACCCTGCATGTTGCGGCGCAGCTGCGCGGCGTTGGCCGCTTCGCGCACCAGGTCGAGCTCGTCGTGCAGATAGTTGTCGAACTCGGCGACAACCTCGCGCAGTTTCAGCCGCTTGCCGTCGGCCGAGAGCCGCTCGACCCAGCGCGCGAGCGTGCGCAGCAGCGACAGATCGTCGTCGATCACCTCGAGCATGCCCGGGCGCAGCACCTTGACCGCCACCTCGCGGCCACCGATCAGCACCGCAAAGTGAACCTGCGCGATCGAGGCGCTCGCCACCGGCTCGGCCTCGAAACTCGCGAACACCGCATCGATCGATCGCCCGAACGCCTGCTCGACGATGCGCCGCGCCTGCGCCGCCGGGAACGGCGGCACGCGGTCCTGCAGCTTGGCCAGCTCCTCGGCCAGGTCCAGGGGCAGCAGGTCGCGCCGCGTCGACAGCACCTGGCCGAACTTGACGAAGATCGGCCCGAGGCGCTCCAGGCCGAGCCGCAAGCGCTCGCCGCGCGGCGCACGCAGCGGACGCCCGATCGTCATGACCCGCACCAACGCGCGCACCCAGGGCTGGCGGAAGCTGGAAAGCGCCAGCTCGTCCAGCCCGTAGCGCAGAACCGTGACGCAGATGAAGATCAGGCGTGCGAGATGCCTCATCGCGGCGGCGGTGGAGGCGCAGGCGCTTGCCGGTCCCGCGCCGCACGCCCGCCGAAGATGCGGGCGGCCTCGCGCAGAACGCCCGCCACCCCACCCGCGACGCGCGTGATCGCCTGTGCCGGTGCCGGCCCGACCGCACGTGCCAGATCGTCCTGCACGTCCCAGCGCACGTTGTCGGCGAGCCAGTTCAGATCGGACGCAAAGGCCGCGTCACCGGCAATATCGATCTTCGGGCGCGTGCCGCCGAGTGCATTCGCGATCGCCCCGGCCGGGTTCGCTGCATCGAGCGTCACGCGCATCGGCGGCTCGGCGGGCTCGGGTGTCGGCTCGCTCCCGCACCACTCGATCAGGCCGGCCGGCGTGACCCGAAACGTCAGCGCCGGCAGCGTCGGCAGCAGCGTCGGCCAGTTCTCGAGCTGCAACTGGATGCAACGCCCGGCATGGGGTCGCAGGCGCTGCATCGCGATCGGCTCCGCGCCGAGCACGTGGTTCACCCACAGCGTGGCGCGCTCTGCGAAGGCGTTGCCGGCCCATGTGTTCAGCGCGTGAAACATGCACGGATTGTAGGCACGCCCTGGCCGCAACAGCGCCGCACCCAGGCCCGAATGGCGCGGGTTTTGAGGGAGAATCCCTCGGTCGCGGGCCGACACACTTCGGCACGAGTGCACCGACCCGCGTTGCCAGGGCCGGCGCCGCCGCGGGCACATTCACATCTTGCTGGCGTGACTCGAGCAACCGACCCGGGCCACTCCAGCGACCGGATACACGCAGGCAGCATCGATGTTCGAAGACCGAACCTACAAAAGGACTTTCTACAACGCACCTCAATCGGTGACCTCGTTCGTGGCGGCGTTCCTCGAGCCCAGCATCATCGTGCTGACGTTCCTGCTGGTGACCGTCGCGATGGACGAGTGGATCGACCGTCCCGCGCTCACGCTGTGCCTGCTCGTGTTCGCGCTCACCTTCCCGGGGCGCAACCGCTTTCGCGACAACCTGCTTGCCGCCGCGGTCGAAATCGCCTCGTCGTGGGTCACGCTGATCGCGATCCTGTGGCTGTGCGGCTACGCGACCGGCAGCCTGCACTATTTCGAGAACGACGTGCTGCTCAACTGGGTGCTCATCACCCCGGCGCTGCAGTGGATCGCGGTGTGGATCGGCCAGGTCATCGTCAAGCGGCTGGCGGCGCGCCCCGAGTCGCGGCGCAGCGCGATCGTCGTGGGCGCCGGTGCGCTCGGCGTCAAGGTGGCACGGGCGTTGAACGCGATCGAGGACCACGGCATCGACTTCATCGGCTACTTCGACGACCGCATCGATGATCGCGTCGACGCCGACGCCCGCACCCGGCGCCTGGGTGGGCTGAAGGACGTGGGCGCGTACGTCACCGAGCACGGCGTGCGCGAGATCTACATCACCTTGCCGCTGGGCTCGCAGCCGCGCATCGTCGAGCTGCTCGAAGAAGTGCAGGGCACCACCGCGTCGCTGTTCTTCGTGCCTGACGTGTTCGGCATCAGCATCATCCAGGGCCGGCTCCAGGACATGAACGGCGTGCCGGTGGTGGGCATCTGCGAAACCCCCTTCACCGGCACCAACGAGCTCGTCAAGCGCGCAAGCGACATCGTCCTCGCGACCCTGATCCTGATCCTGATCTCGCCCGCCCTGCTGGTCATCGCCATCGGCGTGAAGCTCAGCTCGAAGGGGCCGGTGATCTTCCGGCAGCGCCGCAACGGGCTCGACGGCGGCGAGATCACGGTCTACAAGTTCCGCTCGATGACGGCGCAGGACAACGGCCCGGTGGTGCGCCAGGCCACCCGCGACGACCCGCGCATCACACCCTTCGGGGGCTTCATCCGCCGCACCTCGCTCGACGAGCTGCCGCAGTTCATCAACGTGCTGCAGGGCCGCATGAGCATCGTCGGCCCGCGCCCGCATGCGGTGGCGCACAACGAGGAATACCGCCAGATCATCAAGGCCTACATGGTGCGCCACAAGGTCAAGCCCGGCATCACCGGCTGGGCCCAGGTGAACGGACATCGCGGCGAAACCGACACAATCGAGAAGATGGCCGCGCGGGTCGAATACGATCTCGAGTATTTGCGCAACTGGTCGCTCGGCTTGGACCTGCAGATCATCGTGCGCACGATCCGGCTCGTGTTCTTTGACCGGCAGGCGTACTGACCGGTCGTGACACGCTGGCGCAGCTGACCGACAACCCGTTTCGTGGAGAACTCCAATGCAACGTCACCCACTTGATGCATCGCGTGTGCTGCTCGCAGCCGTCATCGCCGCTGGCAGCGTCAGCGCCTGGGCCGACGAGCCCAGCCCCTACTACATCGGTGCGAGCCAGGCGTTCACCCGTGACTCGAACGTCTACCGCCTGCCCACCGGCGTGACGCCCACAAGCGGCGGCCGCGGCGACACCTACTCGAGCACCACCCTGCTCGGCGGCTTCGACCAGCCGATCGGGCGCCAGCGCGTCCACGCCAGCGCCAGCGTTTCGGCCAACCGCTTCCAGGATCACAACAGCCTGAACAACACCGGCTACGGCCTGGACGCCGGCTGGGACTGGGCCACGATCGAGAAGCTGTCGGGCAACGTCTTCGTCGGGCTGAACCAGAGCCTGGCAAGCCTCGAGAACGCGACCCTGATCCCGCTCGGCGGCCGCAATCTGGTCAAGACCCAGCAGTTCGGCGGTCGGGTTCAATGGGGCGGCGCCTCGCTGTTGACCTTGCAGGCCAACTACGCACACAGCACGGTCGACTACTCGGCGCCGAGCTATGCGGAGCTCGAATCGTCGCAGGATTCGGTGGGCCTGGGCGCCTACTACCAGCTCAGCGGCGCCTTGCGGCTGGGCACGGGGCTGCGCTTCTCGCACGGCGAAACCGGCCGGACCTCGGTGAACAAGACCGATGGCCACAACCTCGACCTCACGGCCGACTGGCAGTCGGGCGGGCGCACCTCCGCCAACGCGCGCGTGAGCTGGACCCGGCAAAGCAACTCGGTCGTCGGCGGGCGCGACTTCTCGGGTCTGACCGGAGCCTTGGGCGCCTCCTACGCGCCGACCGCCAAGCTCGCATTCAGCGCGGCGCTGAGCCGTGATGCGGGCGTCTACTCGTCGTTCTACAACCTCAACAACGCCGGGGTCGGTGCGCCGATCTTCGGTCTGTCCGAGAACAGCCAGGCCACCAACGCGCTCAGCCTGGGGGCCCGCTACGCCGCCACCGCGAAGATCAACGTCAACGCCGGCGCCCAGTACCGGCAAGCCCACCTGGTCGACGCCGCCGGCGCCGAGTCGACGGACACGCTGCGCAGCATGTCGCTCGGCGCCACCTATGCGATCGCGCGCAACTGGCTGCTCGCCTGCAACGTGGCGCACCTGACGCGCACGATCGAAGGCAGCGTCGCCTACAAGGCCCCGGCCAACACCGCGAGTTGCTCCGCGCAGTTCACCCTGCGATGAGTGCGGCGCGCATCCTGCTCACCGGGGCCACCGGTTTCATCGGCTCGCACACCTGGCTTGCGCTGCTGCGGCGGGCTTCGAGGTGCTCGGCGTCGATGATTTCTCGAACAGCTCGCCCGAGGTGCTGGAGCGCCTGAAGACCCTGAGCGGCACCGCCCCGGAGTTCGTACGCGCCGACGTGAGCGACGCCGCCGCACTCGACGCCGTGTTCGCGCGGGCGCGCATCGACGCGGTCGTGCATTTCGCCGCCTTCAAGTCGGTCGGTGAGAGCACGGCCAGGCCGCTGGCCTACTACGCCAACAACCTCGGCGGCCTGCTCACGCTGTGCCGCACGATGCAGCATCACGGCTGCCGCGCGCTCGTGTTCAGCTCGAGCGCCACGGTCTACGGCAAGCCCGAGCGCTTGCCGATCCGCGAAGACGCGGCGCTCTCGGCCGCCAACCCGTACGGCGCCACCAAGCTGATGAGCGAAGACATCCTGCGCGACCTGATGCGCGCCGACGCGGCGTGGCAGATCGCACTGCTGCGCTACTTCAACCCGGTCGGCGCGCACGAGAGCGGCCAGATCGGCGAAGACCCGCGCGGCACACCGAACAACCTGATGCCGTTCGTGGCCCAGGTCGCGGTCGGCAAGCGCGCGCGCCTGCAGGTGTTCGGCGGCGACTACGACACGGTGGACGGCACCGGCGTGCGCGACTACATCCACGTGCTCGACCTCGCCCAAGGCCACGTCGACGCGCTGCGCCATCTGCTGGCCGGCCAGGGCTCGATCACCGCCAACCTGGGCACCGGGCAGGGCTACAGCGTGATCCAGCTCGTGCGCGCCTTCGAGCGCGCGAGCGGCCATGCGGTGCCGTTCGACATCGTCGCGCGCCGCCCCGGTGACATCGACGCCTGCTACGCCGACGCCACGTTGGCGCACCAGTTGCTGGGCTGGCAGGCCACGCGCGACCTCGATGCGATGTGCGCCGACAGTTGGCGCTGGCAGCGCATGAACCCGAATGGCTTCGCGGCCGCGCTCGTCTGAGCCCGTATCCCGTATCCCATGAGTCGCCCCGAAAGATTCGCATGACCCCGATCCTCGTCCAACCGGTCATCATGGCCGGCGGCAGCGGCACCCGGCTGTGGCCGCTGTCGCGGGCCCAACACCCGAAACAGTTCCTGGTGCTGCACGGCAATCAGAGCCTTTTTCAACAGGCCGCGCAGCGCCTGGGCGCGCTGCACTCCAGCGACATCGAGGTCACCGCACCGTGCATCGTCGGCAACGAGGAGCATCGCTTCCTGGTGCTCGAGCAGCTGCGCGAGCTGGCGCTGGCGCCGGCCACCGTGCTGCTCGAGCCGGTGGGCCGCAACACCGCACCGGCCATGACGCTGGCGGCGCTGCACGCGTCGATGGAAGGCGCCGACCCGGTGCTGGTGGTGAGCCCCGCCGACCAGACCGTGACCGACGAGGCGGCCTTCACCGCGGCGCTGCAGCGCGCCGTGCGGGCAGCCGCCGGCGGCGCGATCGTGATCCTCGGCGTGGAACCCGACCGGCCCGAAACCGGCTTCGGCTACATCCGCTGCACCGCACCCACCCATGGCGCCGGCGACGCGGCGCTCGAGGTGGCGCAGTTCGTCGAGAAGCCCGATGCCGCCACCGCCGAGCGCTACCTGCTGGAGGGCGGCTACTACTGGAACAGCGGCATGTTCGTCGTGCGCGCCTCGGTCTGGCTCGCGGCGCTGGAGCGCTTCCGCCCCGACATCGCCACCGCCTGTGCGGCAGCCTGGCGCGTGAAAAGTGTCGACGCAAGCTTTGTTCGCCCAGGCAAGGGCGAGTTCGCGGCCATTCCGGCCGAGTCGGTCGACTACGCGGTGATGGAAAAGGCGGCGGCCGCACAGACCATCGGTGCGAGCGCCGCGACCGCGCAGCCTGAGCGCGCCCACCACGAGCGCACCGCGCCAGGGGGCCACGCGGCAACCCTGCCCGCCCCTGCGCCATTGGCGATCCGCATGGTGCCGCTGGCGGCGGGCTGGTCCGATCTGGGGGCCTGGGACGCCGTCTGGCAGATCAGTGCCAAGGATGCCGACGGCAACGCCAGCATCGGCGACGCACTGCTCAGCGACAGCCGCAACACGCTGGTGCATGCGACCAGCCGGCTGGTCGGCGTGGTCGGCCTCGACGACGTGGTCGTGGTCGAAACACCCGACGCGGTGCTGGTGGCGCAGCGCTCGTGCAGCCAGGACGTGAAGGCCATCGTCAACCGCCTGCACAGCGCCGGGCGCACCGAGCACACCCTGAACCGCCAGGTGCACCGGCCCTGGGGCTGGTACGACAGCATCGACTCGGGCGCGCGCTTTAAGGTCAAGCGCATCATGGTCAAGCCTGGCGCTTCCTTGAGCCTGCAGATGCACCACCACCGCGCCGAGCACTGGATCGTCGTCAAGGGCACGGCCGAGGTGACCAACGGCGAGCAGGTGACGCTTCTGACCGAGAATCAGAGCACTTACATCCCGCTCGGCACGGTGCACCGCCTGGCCAACCCGGGCAAGGTGCCGCTCGAGATCATCGAGGTGCAGTCGGGCAGCTACCTCGGCGAGGACGACATCGTCCGCTTCGAGGACACCTACGGACGTGTGAAGCCGGCGCCCCCATGATCCTCGTCACCGGCGGCGCCGGCTTCATCGGCGCCAACTTCGTCCTCGACTGGATCGCCGAAACCGGCGAGGCCGTCGTCAACCTCGACGCCCTCACCTACGCGGGCAACCTGGAGAACCTGGCAGCGCTGGCCGGTGACGTGCGCCATGTCTTCGTCCACGGCGACATCGG
>JBDSBD010000001.1:0-2768 GCA_039921765.1 Burkholderiaceae bacterium | reverse complement strand
GCTCCCAGGGCTTTGGCGCGGTCTCGGCCGGCGTCGAGGCGTCCGCTTCAGGCGGCTCGTCCTCGGCCGGAAAACTTGCATCGAGCCCGAACGCCGTACCCATGTCGGCCCGATCGGTCGTCTCGGTGAAGTTCGGCGCTCGCCGCAACGCGAACTCGGCCCACCAGGGAACACCAGCCGCCCGTTTCATCGCCATCTCCGAAGTACTGCCTGTGGTCCCGAGTCTGAGCCCTTGCGCCACATCGCGAAACCCCGAGCAGGCCGGCAGTTCGGGTTCAGTTGTCCGGCAGCAACCCTGCGCAGCACCCGCCGCGCCGGATCGGGTCTAATTCTGGCGTGGTCACGGGTTGCGTGACTCTGTCATCTCTTCGCGCAAAGGACTCTCCATGTACTCCGACGTCAAGCTCTTCATCAATGGCGAATGGTGTGACGGCTCCGCGGGCAAAAGCGAGCCCATCGTCAACCCGGCCACCGGCCAGGTGCTGGCCCGGCTCGCACATGCCGGCACCGCCGACCTCGATCAGGCCCTGCACGCCGCCGACAAGGGCTTCAAGGTCTGGCGCAAGGTCTCCGCGTTCGACCGCTACAAGCTCCTGCGCAAGACGGCCGAGATCATCCGCGGCCGGGCCGACGAGATCGCGCGGCTGATGACGCTCGAGCAAGGCAAACCGCTCGCCGAGGCCAAGGGCGAGACGCTCGCCGCCGCCGACATCATGGACTGGTTCGGCGAAGAAGCGCGCCGCGCCTACGGCCGCATCATCCCGGCGCGTGCCGATGGCGTGATGCAGCTGGTCGTGAAGGAGCCGGTCGGCCCGGTCGCGGCCTTCACGCCCTGGAACTTCCCGATCAACCAGGCGGTGCGCAAGGTCTCGGCCGCGCTCGCTGCCGGCTGCTCGGTGATCCTCAAGGGGCCGGAGGAAACCCCGGCGAGCTGTGCCGCGCTGATCCGTTGCTACGCCGACGCCGGCCTGCCCGCGGGGGTGGTGAACCTGGTGTTCGGGTTGCCGGCGGAGATCTCCCAATACCTGATCCCGCATCCGGTGATCCGCAAGATCACCTTCACCGGCTCGACCCCGGTGGGCAAGCAGCTCGCCGCGCTCGCCGGCGCTCACATGAAACGCGTCACGATGGAGCTCGGTGGCCACGCCCCGGCGATCGTGTTCGGCGACGCCGATGTCGACGCCGCGATCAAGCAGCTTGCCGGATCGAAGTTTCGCAACGCCGGCCAGGTGTGCGTCGCACCGACGCGCTTTCTGGTCCACGAGTCCGTCTACGCACGCTTCGTCGAGGGATTCGCCAAGGCGGCCGCCGCTATCAAGGTCGGCGACGGGCTCGATGCGACCACCCGCATGGGGCCGATGGCCAACAGCCGGCGCCTCGACGCCATGCGCATGTTCATCGACGACGCCACCGCGAAGGGCGCCAGGCTGCTCACCGGCGGCCAGCGCATCGGCGACCAGGGCAACTTCTTCCAGCCCACCGTGCTGGCCGACGTGCCCATGAGCGCGCGCATCATGAACGAGGAGCCGTTCGGCCCGGTCGCGCCGATCGTGCCGTTCGCGAACTTCGACGCCGCCGTGGCGGAGGCCAACCGCCTGCCGTTCGGGCTGGCGGCCTACGCATTCACGCGCTCGCTGAAAACCGCCACCGCGCTCGGCGCCGCGATCGAGAGCGGCATGCTGTCGATCAACCACCTCGGCCTGGCGCTGCCCGAAGTGCCGTTCGGCGGCGTCAAGGATTCCGGTTACGGCTCGGAAGGCGGCTCGGAAGCGATCGAGGCGTACCTGAACACCAAGTTCGTGACCCAGGTCGGCGTCGAGTAAGAAGCAAGCGCGCCGCAGGTCGTGTCCCTCGCCCGGCAGGCGATGGCACCCGTTCAAGAATCACTCAGGCGGCGCCGACGCTACAGCACCGCGGCCATTGCCACCGCGGTGGCCTCGACGTTGCCCGAGTTCAGCCCGGCCACGCACATGCGGCCCGAGCGCACCAGGTACACCGCATGCTCGTTGCGCAGGCGATCGACCTGCGCCTCGCTCAGGCCGGTGTAGCTGAACATGCCGCGCTGGCTCAGGAAGTAGTCGAAGTTGCGGCCCGGCAGCTTGGCCTTCAGCACCGCGTGCAGTTGCCGGCGCATCGACAGGATGCGCTCGCGCATCGACGCCAGCTCGGCCTCCCAGAGGCGCCGCAGCTCGGGATCGGTCAGCACCGTGGCAACGAGCTGGCCGCCGTAGATCGGCGGGCTCGAGTAGTTGCGCCGCACCGTGAACTTGAGCTGGCCGAGCACCAGCTCCGCCTGCGCCGCATCGGGGCAGACCACGCTGAGCGCGCCACAGCGCTCGCCGTAGACGCTCATGCTCTTCGAGAACGAGTTCGCGATGAAGAAGCTCAGTCCCGCATCGGCCAGCACGCGGGCGGCCCGCGCATCGGCCTCGATGCCGTCGCCAAAGCCTTGGTAGGCCAGGTCGAGGTAGGGGATCAGCTTGCGCTCGCGCAGCACCGGGACCAGCGCGTCCCACTGCGCGGCCGAGAGGTCGACGCCGGTCGGGTTGTGGCAGCAGGCATGCAGCAGCACCACGCTCTGCGGCGGCAGGGTGCGCAGTGTGGCCAGCATCGCGTCGAACCTCAGACCGCCCGCGACCCGGCCCGGCTCGGCCGGCGTCGCGCCTTCCGAGTCGTAGTACGGGTAGGTGTGGACCTTGAGGCCGGCGCCCTCGAACATCGAGCCATGGTTGTCCCAGCTCGGGTCGCTGACCCAGACTTCGCTGCCG